>JAQTPU010000124.1 GCA_028712575.1 Candidatus Iainarchaeum sp. | reverse complement strand
CGTGGATTATGCGCAGATAGGCGCGGATTCCGCAATACAGGTGTTTTTGCGGACAAAAAAGGGAATTCTCGAATTTTTTGATTTCAGTTTCAGGCCGTATTTCCTGCTCGTGCCGAAAGAACTGGCAGGGACGGAAAAGGCAAAAAAAAGCCTGTTGACTATGGAATTCGGCGAAGAGCATGAAAAAATTTTTGCTCTGGAAGAAATTGAAAAAAGCGGGAAGCCTGTTTTGAAGGCTGTTTTCAGGACAACAAAGGCCCTTAAGGGTGCGCGCGAAGAACTGAAGCAGGACAATTTTTTTGAGATGCGGGAATTTGACATTCCTTTTGCAAAAAGGTACCTTCTTGACAGGGGCCTTGCGCCGATGAGCAGCATTGAAATAAGCTTTGTTGAAGGGGAAGGCAGGAAAAAAGTAACGGGAATTAAGGATGCGGAACCGCAGGGCATTGAATTGAAGATTGCCGCGGTTGACATTGAAACTTATTCCCCTGACAGGTTCAGCAATCCCGAAAAAGACCCCATCCTGATGATTTCCTATGCCGGAAAAACGGAACGGGCTGTTTTTTCCACAAAAAAAAAGCTTGAGAAAAACAAAAACTGCAGGATTTTTTCAACTGAAGCAAAAATGATTTCGGGATTCGTTGAATTTGTAAAGGAAAAAAAGCTCGACATTATTGTGAGCTATAACGGGGACAATTTTGATTTTCCCTATTTCAAGGAAAGGTGCAGGAAACTGAAAATCAGGTTCGATATCGGCTTTGAGGGGTCCTCTGTCATAATAAAAAAGAAAGGCGTTTCGGACAGGTCTTCAAGGTTCAAGGGAATGCAGCATCTTGACGCTTTCCACATGCTGCGGATGCTTTCAAGGTTCGGTGTCGTGAGCATAATCAAGTACGACCTTGAAAGCGTCGTGAAAAGGCTTTATAATTACGAAAAGAAAAAAATCCATGCACAGGAAATAAACAAAATCTGGGAAACTGAAAAAGGCCTTGAAGGGCTTGCGGATTACAATCTTGAGGATTCTGTTTTTGCGCTGCGCATTGCAGAGGACTACCTGCCACTGCTGGCCGAGTTCTGCGGGATAGTCGGGCAGAATATTTTTGATGTGGGCAGGGCAAGCGCCTCACAGCTTGTGGAGTCGCTGCTTATAAGAAAGGCCTTCGAGATGAACGAGCTTGTCCCGAACCGCCCTTCAGAAACAAGCGTGGCTGAAAGGGTAACAAGGACATTCAAAGGCGGGTATGTGAAGGAGCCAATTGCGGGCCTGCATGAAAACATTGCGGTTCTAGATTTTCGAAGCCTGCATCCGAGCATCATAATCTCGCACAATATCAGCCCGGACAGCCTTAACTGCATGCATAAGGAATGCATGGCAGGAAAGAATCTTGCGCCCGACAGGGACTGGTTCTGCGAAAAAAAACAGGGCTTTCTCCCGATTGTGCTGAAGGACATTCTTGGCAAGAGGATTGCGATTAAAAAGGAAATAAAAAAAGTCCAGAAAGGGACGGAGGAATTCAGGAAGCTGAATGCAAGGCAGCAGGCATTGAAAATTCTCCTAAACAGCCATTATGGTTATCTGGGCTTTGCGCGCGCGAGATGGTACAGCATGGAGTGCGCGCGCGCAGTAACCGCATGGAGCAGGCACTATGTGCGCGAAGTAATCCACAAGACAGAAGAGGCCGGCTTCACTGCGCTTTATTCAGACACTGACAGCTGCTTCCTGGAAATTCCCAAGGGAAAAACACGGGAAGACGTGAAAAAATTCGTTGAAAAAATAAATTCCGAGCTGCCCGAGGCAATGGACCTGGAAATAGACGGATTTTACAAAAGGGGAATTTTTGTAACGCGCAGGGAAGGAAAGCAGGCCGCGAAGAAAAGGTATGCCCTTATTGACTTTGAGGACAAGCTGAAAATAGTGGGCTTTGAATATGTGAGGAGGGACTGGGCAAAAGTTGCAAAGGAAACCCAGAAACAGGTGCTTGAAACAGTCCTGAAAGAGGGAAACCCGAAAAAGGCTGTTGAAATAATCCGCAGAAAAATAATTGAATTAAAATCAGGGCAAACGCCAAAATCAGACCTTGTTGTTTTGACACAGATAAAAAGGCCGCTTGACAGGTACGTAAGCGTGGGGCCGCATGTTGCGGCCGCAAAAAAAGCTGTTTTGAAGGGAAAAGAAATAGAAGTCGGAAGCGTTATAGGTTTCATTATTACAAAATGCGGGGAAAGCATTTCAGACAAGGCACAGCTTGAAGAGTTCGTAAAAGAAGGCAACTACGATGCCGACTACTACATAACCCATCAGTTGGTGCCCGCAGTCATAAGGATTATCCAGGAGCTTGGCTATAACACAGATGACCTTATTCAGGGCGGAAAACAGCAGAAGCTCGGGGCTTTTGGAGAAGGATAAAAATGGCAAAAGTTCCTGCAAAAATCAATGAGAAAACAGTATGGCTTGCAGAGGGGCTGTTAAGGAGAAATAATTTTTCAGCCAGGCGCATAGCCAGGCGCCTGGGAATTCATGAAGTTTACCTGTCATTGATAAGAAGGGATGCCGGGATTCCAATGGCACAAAAAAGGCAGGCCAGCAGGATTCGCGAAAGGCTCGTGCGGAAAGAAATTGAAAACGGAATGGCACCTGAAAAGGCTGCGAAAAAATGGAAATTTTCACCAACTGGCGCAAAAAAATTGGCCATGGCAATTAAAAGGGAAAAAGTTTCTTCAGGGGAAATCGGCAATCCAGCTGAAGATGTCCCCGAGGAGACTAAAAGATACATTAAGGAATTTGAAAAAAAGAGCCCTGAAGAACTCAAAGAGACTGGAAGAGGGCTTGCCATAGGAAAAAGCATAATTATGGCCAGAATCGCACAAATCCGAAGAGAACGGGATGATCTTGTAAATACGCGTCAAAAAGAATTTTCCAGGCTAATTGAAAAACTGTCGGAAA
>JAQTPU010000123.1 GCA_028712575.1 Candidatus Iainarchaeum sp. | reverse complement strand
CATCTTAACAAAACCAATGCTCGCACCCGGGCAAAAACCGCCAATTAATGAATTAAGTCTTATATCTAGGGGTTAATTTTTATTAATTTAACAACAGAAAGAAATTTAAATATTGCGTGGTTTTGCAAAAAACGGGTTTTTCAGGCTTTTAACTCCCGCAGCCTGTTTCATCAGGCAAATTTATCTTTTCAACAAGCGCCCCTGTAATCGCGCTTCCATTCCAGAAGAAGTCGACCTGGCCTGTTGTAGTGCCGTCCACACAAACCATTTTGCCTTTCACGCCGTCAAATACCTGCGCAATCTGTTCTATTGAAAACGGGGAATCCGAAATATCCAGCGCGCCTGTCTCGGAATTCAGTGTTTTCTTCCCTGAACCAGAGTCAAGGGCATAAAATTCCGATGGCACGCTTGCTTTCGGACAGCCTTTTTTCAGTGCCAATGAAATTTCCTTCGGGACAAAAAGCATTGCATCAAGATACATTTCCGTCTTGTCTGCCACAACAACAGGCTCCCATCTTAATCCGTACGTCGGGTCTTTGCACCCTGTGATGTCTGTAAGATAGGGGTTCAGCTTCTTGTCCGGCATGTCAAGAGGCAGTGCATTTCCTGAAATGTCCTGGCAGCTGCCGCTTGGATTCTGCGAGCCAAAGCCAGTCCATTTTGTCATTGCATTCAGGCCGCTCATTGTTGAACTTCCGTCAGTAATATAATAATCCAGTATTCCTTTTCCGGAGCTTGCAACAACCTTGCCTGCGACAGGCATTGCCCTGTTCGGCAGGAACTTTATTTCGCGCGGCTGGAAAGTTGCAGGGTCATAATTCACTCTCAAAAGCATTCCCCGCATGTCGCTGTTCACTGCATAAAAATCGCGTATCTGCGAAACATCCACGACCTTGCTTCCCTGTGTAAGGTCATTTACGAGTATGCCGTCGCCTAAAACAAGCTCCCCTTCAGAAGTGACATTGAATTTTGTCCCGTATGCAGAGGCAAATCTTCCGCTGCCGGGATTTTCCATTCCTATTTTTCCGTCAATCGCCATGTGATAGAAAGGGCTGTTGTATTCAGGATCGGAAATTTTTTTCAGGAAAATTTCCGTTTTTGCAATTGCATTTCCCGAACTGTCAAAAAACTGCCAGTCCTTGTTTGCCTGGAAAGCAAACAAAACAGTTACATGATACAGGCCTGCTTTTATTGTTTTATTTGCCACGTCGGTGCCGATAATGCTGTATGCCTGTGCTGCGGGATTTCCGGTATCGTCAACCTTGATTACGAAGTTTGACGAATCCGTGAAATAAGCCGCCCAGGGCTCTGTTGTGCCTTTTTTTGAGAACCATTCCGGGGCATCAAGCAATGACTCGCCCTGATAATAATTCACAAAGTCCTGCCTGAATTTCTGGCTGTAAGTGTCCTCAATAAGGTAGGCGTCAAAGTTTTTGTATTTGTCAATTTCAGGTGCATGGGCTGCAATTCCGCCTGTTTCGTTTCCCCATTCCGAAATCTGCCTTATTTTTTTCAATAATTCAATTGAAATCTGCGCCTGGTCGCAGTAAATCCAGTTCTCGTTCTCGTAATCGCAGTTTGTCATTGACAGGCCTGTTTTTGCCTCTGCATCTTCAATCCATTTCCATGTGAATTTCACTCTCGGCACTGATCCGCTTCCGCCGGTTGAACCTGTCTTGCCCTCAAGGCCGCATTCGGCCTGTGCGCCGGAATCAAGCCTTAACTGGAATTTCTGCGTTGCTTTCGGAAGCAGGGAAGCCATGAGCATCTGCGAAAGCCTTTCTCCGCCTGAATCTCCGCCGAAAGATTCCGCTCCGCCGTTTGTCGCATCAGCCGCTTTTTTGTAAAGCTCATAAACATCATTCAGGGCATTGCTTGCCCCGGGTTCAGTATACTGGTCCACTGTATTGTGGTTTATTGGATAGCCGTAAAAGAAAAATAATTTTGCATTCCTGGCCTTTGCAGAGCCTATTGCAGCATTGACAAAAGGCATTTCATTTTCAATATTGCCTGACAGCACAGTATCGTCAGCCCCTGCCCGCCATTGGGAAACACAGTCAACATGCTCATAATTCGTCTGGCATCTTTTTCCCGTGGGATCGTTGTCTCCCACAACAACAACCATTATTGTGTATTCCTTGCCCGAAGGCTCCTTCTCCAAAATTTCTGTTACTGCAGGGCCCCATGCCTCTATTGTATGGTCGAAGCCGCCGTTATTCTGTGCTGGCTCGCGTATTTTCTGTGCCGAGGGTGCTGTCCATGTTCCGCTTGTTCCTGCCGCATCAACATTCAATTCCGCGCAGTTTTGTGTCCAGTCAACAGGAAGAGCGGCCTGTGCAGTCCCTATGGGATAAATTATTGTACTGACTTCAAAGCCAAGCCCTGTTAGTTTTTCCTTTGCTGTTTTTATTTTGTCGCACAACGTAGGCCATAATGCGCCAGCGCTTCTTGAAGTGTCTACTGCAAATGCAAGTTCAATGCGCCTGCCTGTTGCGCTGTAATTTGGCGGGATTGCAACAACCTGGGCCTGCCTGTCGAATGCGACATTGGAATAGGCATCCCCGTTTTTGAATAGCACCTGTGTTTCCCTGCTGTCTGTTGTGTTTGCTGCAACGAAAAACTGCGCAGTTGAATCAAAGTTCAGGGAGTTTATTGACGCCCCTAATTGCTGTGTCTCGCCGTTTGCACTGATTTCCTTCCCATCCAAAGTTTTTGTGCCTCCGGCCTGGACAATGTTCGAGCCGTCCCACTTGTATGCCTTTACTGACGCGTTCACAATTATTTTTTCATTTGCATTTCCGTATTTTGCCGGGTTTAAAACATCGGTATATTCAAGCAGGCCGTATTTCAGGCTGCTTTTTGTAAGGCCGAAATTTACCGCGCTTCTTTCTTCAGGCACTTTCATCGCCTTGATTTGCTCATCTGCACCGTCAACAAAAACAATAAGGCC
>JAQTPU010000019.1 GCA_028712575.1 Candidatus Iainarchaeum sp. | reverse complement strand
GCCGTCTATTCCGAGTGCTGGGGTTTTTTTAAAGTTTGGAATGGTATAGCCCGCTATTCTCAACCGACTTCTGGTTTCCCTGAAACTGCCGGGTTTTATTCGTGCCTGAAGTTTTGCAGACAATGCCCTCCTTGAAAGCAGCGGGTTTTGCAGGATGTGCCATGCAAGAGTTCCTTCTTTTGGTCTTCTAGGCATTTTTTCACTGTTGCAGGTTTTTTATTTTTCCAAAATAATATGGTTTGTCTTCTATTGCCCATACTTCGAATTCTGAAAGATTTTGTTGAAGGAAAGGGCTTAAAATCTCTTGTTTGAGAATGTCAGTGCCGTAAGCAATGCCGCTTATTGAAGGCAGGACTATTAATTCTTTTTCCATGAATTTTCCTTTCAAAAAGCACTTGTATGTTTCGGATTTTGATGCCTCCCGCAGTGTTATTGCGGGATGCTCATGCCCGATTACCGCTATTTTTGCCTTTTTGAATTTTTCTGTTTTTGGAATCTCCCCTCCGTGTGTAATATAGATTCCGCTTTTTTCGAGGAAAAATCCCTCTTTTTCAATCCTTATTTTTTTGAATGCCGCAATAGGCCCCAGGATATTGTCATGGTTGCCCTGAACCAGGATTATCTGCGCGCAGTGTCCCTGCAGGAACTCCAGCATGTCAAGCACTTCTTTCCATTCCTGCTGCGAGATTGTCCCGAATTCGTGCTTTAAATCCCCGTTAATGATTATTTTTTCAATTGCGCCTTTTTTTTCTATTTCCAGAAAAATATTTTCAAGCCTCTGCTTTATCTCCGCAAAGTTAATGCGGGGAAACATTACTCCCTGCCTGTTCAGCAGTTCCTCATAGCCGAGATGCAAATCCGCAATTACCAGTGCTTTTTCCTTCTCCAGCCAGAGGCCAAGGCCAATTGCCTTGATGCCTTTCGACAGTTTGCTTGCGCTTCGCTTCATATAAAAAAACTTTGATTCAAATGGTTTTAAAGGGATAGCAATGCGGCTTTCCGGAGAGAGAATTTTTTTGCGGCCCTGGAAGAAAAGCGACATTCCAAGGATTGCCGAAATCTGCAGCGACAAGACAATAAGCAGGTTTACCCATGTCCCTTTTCCCTATGCAAAAAAGCATGCGCGGAATTTTGTTTCAGCCTCGGAAAAGGCAAGGAGAAAGAAAAGGGAATTTAATTTTGCAGTTGTCCTGAAAAAAGAAAACAAATTGATTGGTTCGGCTTCTCTTATGCGGCTTGACTGGCACGATAAGCTGGGCGTTGTTGGTTATTGGCTTGCAAGGGAAAATCGCGGGCAGGGAATAATGCCCGAGGCCTGCCTGCTTCTTCTTGATTTCGGATTCAACAAGCTGAAACTGCACCGCATTGAAATAGACTGCGCAGTGGGCAACAGGGCTTCAAGAAGGGTTATTGAAAAGCTCGGCTTTTCTTTTGAATGCATAAAGCGCGAGCGCGGCCTGCTTGGAAACAAGTTCACTGATGTCCGCTCTTATTCAATGCTTGACAGGGAATTCAAAAAAAAGAAAAATAAGACACAAGAAAGCGCTTCAATTGCGCTTATTGCCTCTTTTGTTTAATTCTGTGATTGCTGTTTCTGCTGTCAGCCTTGCTTCCAGGGCAGTGTCCTTAAGGCCGTTTTTGATGAGTTTCATTGCTTCGTTTCCGCCTATTGCGCCTGCAGCCCAGATTGCCCTTGAGCGCACAAGCGGGGAACTGTCTTTTGCAAGGATTTTCAGCAGGGGCAGGTTTTTTGGGTTTTTTCTTGAGCCAAGAACCCCAGCTAGCCATGCGCGTTTTCCAGGGTCTTCTGAAACAAGCATCCTGGCGAGTTCCCTTGAGTCTGCTCTTCTGTCCGGATTGGTTCTTCTCTTTTTTCTTTGCCCCGGCCTTTTTTTTGGCCCTGTTTTTTGTCCAGGTTTTTGCATAAAAACAGCCTTTATTTTCAGTATTATTTATTCGAGTTCTGGTTTAAAAGAATTTGCCTGTTGGAATTTTTAGGTTGTTATGCTTTATTTAATCGGTTTGGGCCTGAATCCGAAGCAGGCAACACAGGAAGCATTGGAGGCTATAAAAGCCTGCAGGCGGGTTTTTTTCGAGTCCTATACAAGCGCTTTTGCCGAAGGCGGCATTAAGGAAACAGAGGCTCTTGCAGGAAAAAAATTTTTGGAGTTGAACAGGAAAGGCGTGGAAGAGGGCTTTTCCCTTTTTCTCAAGGAGGCAAAAAACAGCGGCGAGGACATTGCACTGCTTGTTTTTGGCAATGCGCTTAATGCAACAACCCATGTCCAGATTCTTATTGATGCAAAAAAACTCGGCCTGAAATGCAGGGTTTTGCAGGGAATAAGCGTTTTTGATTGCCTGCCTGAAACAGGCCTTGATGCATACAAATTCGGCAGGGCGTGCACAATTGTTGCGCCAAAAAAAAATTTTGCCCCGGAGGATTTTTTTGACGTGATTGAAAAAAACAGTTCAATAGGCCTGCACACATTATGCCTGCTTGAAATTGACTCCGAAGCAGGGTATCAAATGAGCGTTTCCGAAGCACTCAAAATTCTCAAGGAAATTGCACAAAAAAGAAAAAGCGAAATTTTAAATTCAACAATGCTTATTGGTTTGTATGCCCTCGGCTCCAGGGAGCAGAAATTCAAAAAAGGCCCTCTGAAGGAATTCCTGATGTCTGGCTTTGGAAAATTTCCGCAAAGCCTGGTTGTCTGCGGAAAGCTGAATGAAAAGGAAAAAGAGGCAGTTGAAAAATTGTGCGAGTGACTGAAAATGGAAAAACGTGTTAGAATAATGCCTGTCAAAAGGATTATTCAGATGACATTTAATAGGCTTCCGTCAGGCATCAGAAAGACTTTCCTGAAGAGGCAGGCAGAAGACATAAGGCGCATTGAGAAAATTGATGCGAAAATTACTGATTTCATTACTGATGCAATGCGAAATGAAAGAAAACTTTCTGATCCTGAAGTTAAATGGCTTGCAAAACACCTTGGCAGAGCCCAGTATCTTATGGGCGGGCTTTTGATGCATGACGCGCATATTTTTGCCCAGGACCTCGGCGACAGGTATGCAAAAGGAAAAAATCCCGAAGGCGTAACTGTTTCTTCTGCGAGAAAATATGACTCGAGAATCCACAATCTTATTCACGCCCCTTCCCAGGCCCTGTTTTCAATAGAGTCTTTTCTTCTTAACCGCGGCCTGATTACAGAGGAGCAGTACAAAAAAATTGTGAAGGGAGTGCATTCAAATGGCGACAATCACAGGCTTTGAAAAAGAGCTTTCTGAAAAAGTGAGGAAATACCGCCTGCTTACTGGTGCTGCACTGAAAAAAATTTCAATAAGGGCCGATAAGGGAACAAGGGAGTTTGAGATTGCAGAGGATTTTTTGGAAATGGCCAACAATTATTTCAATGATGCGAGGCATTTTGAAAAAGAGGGAAAGCTTCTGGTTGCGCTTGCGGCCTTTTCCTATGCCCATGCCTGGCTTGATGCCGGAGTAAGGTCAAAAATCCTTGACGGCAAGAATGACAGCGCCCTTTTCACCCTGCCCTAGTTTTTTCCTTTATAAAAAAAAGCATTATTATTGCTATTATTGTCACTGCTATTGAAAAGTAGAATGGCATGAATTTGCCTATTTTGTCCCAGAGCAGGCCTGCGATTATCGAGGAGGGGAGCGCGCAGAGCCCGATTGCCATTTCAAAAAAACCGAGTGAAGAAGCGCGGAATTCTTTCGGCCCTATTTCCGATACAAACGCCCTCTGCACAGGGTTTATTGCGCCTTCATGCAGGCCGTAAGCTATGAAGGAAAGGATTATTGCAAGAAAGCTTTGCGTTGTAATAAAAGTGACGCAGACAAGAATCCATAGTGCAAAGGCAATAAGCATTACGGGTTTTCTTCCTATTTTGTCGGCGATTTTTCCGAATGGAATCGAGGAAAGCGATGCAAATACCATGAAAAAAAGGTAAAGCACGGGAATGAAAATCGGTTCTATGCCGGCCTGGTTTGCAAAAATAAGGAGAAAGGAATAGCTGAAAGAGCCGAGTGCGAAAACAGAATTCAATAATACAAAGAGCTTGAAATTTTTGCCGAATTTTTTCAGTGAAAATTTTGCTTTTTCATTTTCAACCGCTTCCGCTGCATGCACAATTTTTTTTTCCTTTATTATGCGGAAAACAAGCGCAGCTGCAATGAAGGAAGGGATTGCGGCCAGGAAGAAAAGTTTCTGGTAGCCGAGAAAGGCGAAAAGCGCAATGCAGGCGATTATTCCGCAGACACCTCCGAGCTTGTCCATTGCCCTTAAGATCCCGAAATTTTTTCCCCTGTTCTGCCCTGTTGAAATATCCGCTATTATTGCATCTCTCGGCGCGTCCCTTATTTTGCCTGACCTGTCAAGAATCTTATATGGGATTAGCTGCTGCCATGCAGTTGAAGCAGCATACCCTATTCTTGAAAAGGCCCCGAACAAATAGCCGAGCCAGATGAAAAATTTCCTTTTTTTCAGCCTGTCTGAAAGCAGGCCTGAAAAAGCCTGTGAAATTGAAACAAGCGAATCCCCCAGGCCGTCAAGAAAACCGAGAGTTGCCATGTTCGCTCCCAGAAAGCCCGTTACAAACAGCGGCCATACGGGATAAACCATGTACGCGCCAAGGTCATTCAAAAAAGAGGCGATTGAAAAGGTTGCAAGAGTTTTTTTTGATTCTTTTTCCTGCATAATTCCACTTTTTTTTTATTGCGTTTTCAGGCGTTCCTTTATGCCTTCGCCCCAGCTTCTGTCAAAGCCAATGCTTTTGCAGAATTCCTCTGTCCGGCAGCTTATTGAACTGCAGACTTCGCAGGGCGGGCAGGCAACGCAGGAATCAGGGCAGGTTTCAAAGCTGAAGGAGTTGCAGTCCGGTGTTTCAGGGGCGGGATTTGCGTCTGAAATGCAGCCGGGCAAAAAAATTGCCGCAATGCATGCAATTATTGGCAATAAAAGCGCTTTCATATTCTCTGGTTGGGCAAAAGCCTTTTTAAAATGAGCTTTTATGCGAAGAGCCTTGCACTTTAAGTCTTTGAAATGAGGCACTAAAAGTGCAGATTACAGGCTTAAAGTGCAGATTTAAATCCCTTTTGATTCGAGAATAAGATATGTTCAAACCGAAGAAAATAGACTTGGATACGCAAACACACGAGGTCTATGAAAAGGTATTGGAATCAAAGAATAACCAAATAGAATTGGTTGCAACAGCGATTCCAATTCACATTTTGGGTTGCCACAAATCGCAATTTCAAGATATGGAGGCAATAAGAAAAAAAATTTCAGATGAATTGAAATTTAATGCAAAATTGGTTAAAGAATAAAAAGACAGAGAATTTTTGCCAGATTTCGAGAAAGAAAAAATAATTTTAGAAAATGGCGGCATATTTTTGATTTTAGATGGCAACGTTGGTGCGGTTGTTGGAGAAAGCGCACATTTAATGGGCTGTTTGAAATTATTGGATAAATGCATTCTTATGGTTGCAAAAGAAAACAAAGATAAAATATTAAGCAGAAAGCTACATTATTTATACTATCCAGTAAAACACATTTATGAAACCCAAGAAGAACTTGTAAATATTGCATCATATGCCGCTGTACAAATGGCAGTATTATCGGCAATTATCGAAGTTAACAAACGAACAGAAAAAAATAATAATGGGAAAACACAATAATTTAATGGTACTTATGGAGAATACACGGAGCATTTTGGATTTTGTCTTTAATTTTGATTCCCTTAAAATTATGCTTGTCCTGTATAAAGATAACCCCGATTTATCATTAGCATATCTTGAAAAAGAAACAAAAATTTCAAGAGACAAACTAAATTCAATACTTGTTGAATTAATAAAAAATAATTTTGTTGATGTAAAAACAAAAAATGATGAAAAAGTTTTTTCTTTGAATAACTCGGTTAGATTTGGCTTTGAAAAAATTGGAATCTCTCTTAATTATTAAAATTCTACTTTTATCCCAAGCCCGTGAATCTCTTGAATTAATAAGATTATGTTGTGTGCTATCAGCTTGCAAAGCAATTCATTCTTCTGTGAAGCCTTGGCTTTAAGTGCAAGGCTTATGCGAAGCAAAATTTTATTAATTGCAAATGCGTATTCTATCTGGTTTTTTTATGGGAATTTACGACAACAAGAAAAAGGCAAACATCAAATTCGGCTTTTCGCTTTCCCGGCTCAAATATCCTGCAATCTTTGCCGGGGCCATAATCGTGATATTGATTGCTTTTATTGCCCTTCAGGGACTGATGCAGCAGCAGCCGATAAAGGCTTCGCTGAATCCCAATCCCCTTGTCACTTCGCAGGCGCAGACAACAATGCTTACAGTCGATCTTGTCAATACTACAAAAACAAATGCTTCAAGCGCACTGTTAAAGGTGCAGCCAGTGGCATCCGAAATGTTTGTTGTTACACCCCATACGCAGCAGATTTCTACTTTTGAAGCCGGCGGAAGAAGGCAGTTTTTTTTCCAGATGCGCCCCTTCAACAAGGAAAACCCGGATTCTTATGTTCCTCCCGGGGATTATAAAATCGGAATTCTTTTTTCAATCAATGGCCAGGAATTTTCAAAGGAACTGGTTCTGCAGATAAAAGGCCAGCAATAAATTATTTTATTTCAAAGCCAAAAAAGCCTTCTTCCGGTTTTTCAAATTCAACACTGCAGTTTGAAACCCTGCCGGGAGAGCCGGATTTTATTTTTTGAATCAGGCTTTGAACTGCTTCCAGTGCGCCCTGCGCCATAATTTCAACGCCGCCATCGGGCCTGTTTGAAACCCAGCCATCCAATTCAAGGGATTTTGCCCAGCTTGATACAGTGCACCTGAATCCTACGCCCTGCACTCTTCCTGAAACAAGAATATGCGCTCTTTTAATCATTGTACTACTTTTGGCGCAATTATTTTTAATTAGTATTCTTATTATCCTTTATGTGAAAAAATGGATTTGAAAGAAATCAGGATTCACGGGCGGGGCGGGCAGGGCGCTGTTACAAGTTCGCAGGTTCTTGCTATTGCGGCTTTTTTTGACGGAAAAAAAAGCCAGGCATTCCCATACTTCGGCGTAGAGCGGACAGGGGCGCCTGTGGAAGCTTTTGCGCGCATTTCAAAAGAAAAAATTTTTTTGAGGCAGCATGTTTACGAGCCGGACTTTGTCCTTGTGCTGGATTCCTCGCTTGTGCATGCGCTTGACATTACAAAAGGCCTCAAGAAAAACGGCCTGATAATAATCAATTCAAACAAAAAGCCCCTGGATTTCGGCCTGAAGGGGTTTAAGGTTTACTGCCTTGACATTACAAAAACAGCATTGGAAATAATCGGAAAGCCGTTTGTAAACATTGCGGCGCTGGGCGCATTTGCAGGCCTTTCAGGAGAAGTTTCCCTCGATGCACTGAACAAGGCAATCGGCCAGCGCTTTGAAAACAATGCGCGCATAGGGGAGTTGAACAAAAAAGCCTGCGCAAAGCTGTTCGAGGAAGCGCAGAAGCAGAAGTGATTAAATGGCAAAAGAAAAAAACAAAAGAGAAAAAAAAGCAGGCCAAAAGCTGACTCTGGGCGCTGTTATTCTTGAGCCAGGCAGCACGCGCAATTACCATACAGGCGCATGGAGGGTTTACAGGCCTGTTCTGGACAATTCAAAATGCGTGAGCTGTTCAAACTGCTGGAAAGTCTGTCCCGATGCGGCAATAAAGCGGACTCCTGAAGGAAAATTTTATATTGATTATACTTACTGCAAAGGCTGCCTGCTCTGCTTAAACGAATGCGGAGTAAAGGCAATTGTAAAAGAGGTTGAAGTAAAATGAAAAAAGTCGAAGAATCGAGCATTGCTGTTGCAATCGGTGCAAAGCTTGCTAGAGTGCAGGTTTTTCCGATGTATCCGATTACTCCTTCCACGCATATTCAGGAGCAGATTGCAGAGTATGTGAATAGTGGTGAATTGGAAGCCGAATTGATTGATGTCGAATCAGAACATTCCGCGTTAAGCGCTGCTGTCGGCGCTGTTGCTGCTGGCTCTCGCACATTCACGGCAACTTCCTCGCAGGGCTTTGCATTGATGTTTGAAGTTCTGCCGATTGCTTCCGGAATGAGGCTGCCTATTGTAATGGCAGTTGCAAACAGGGCATTGAGCGCGCCAATAAACATCTGGAACGACCATTCGGATTCTGTTTCCGCAAGAGACCAGGGCTGGATACAGTTATATGTTGAATCAGGCCAGGAAGCGCTTGACACTACAATTCAGGCCTTCAAAATTGCCGAAGACAAAAATGTTCTTCTTCCAGTAATGGTCAATCTGGACGGCTTCTCCTTGACGCATGTTTTTGAGGAAATTGACGAGCCTGAACAAAAAGAAGTTGACGCTTTTCTTCCTGCTTACAAGCCAGAGCATTTTTTGGATGTAAAAAACCCAAAAACCTTCGGCCCGATTGCGTTTCCGGATTCTTACATGGAATTCAAAAAGCAGCAGCAGGATGCAATGATAAAAAGCCTGGAAACAATAAAAAAGGTTAATTCTGAATTTGCAAAAAAATTCGGCCGCCCTTATGGCAATGGCCTGATTGACACTTACAAAATGGCTGATGCAAAATTTGCAATTATTGCAATGGGCACAGTATGCGGAACAGCAAGGGTTGTGGTTGATGAACTTAGAAAAAAAGGAAAAAAAGCAGGCCTGATAAAACTGCGCTGCCTTCGCCCCTTTCCAACCGAAGACCTGTTAAGGGCGACAAAAGGCCTGAAAGCCCTTGGAGTAATTGACAGGCATGTTTCGCTTGGATTTGAAGGGCCATTGTTTGCAGACCTCAAAGCAGTCCTTAACTCCAATTTGAAAATGGCCGGTTTTATTGCCGGCTTGGGAGGCAGGGATGTTTCAATGAAGCACTTGCACAAGGTTTTTTCTGAAATTGAAAAGGCAAAGCCGAAAGGAAGCTGGTTGCTATGACAGAAGAAAAACCAAACGAAAAAATTGCAGGCATTAATTCAGAGGAATTGTTTGCTTCAGGCCACAGGGCCTGCGCAGGCTGCGGTGAAGCGCTTACTTTAAGGCATGTCATGAAAGCGGCAGGCAGGAACACCATTGTTGTTGCTGCAACCGGCTGCATGGAAGTTGTCTCCACGCCTTATCCCCAGACAGCATGGGGCGTGCCGTTCATCCATGTTGCATTTGAAAATGCGGCAGCAATTGCCTCCGGCATTGATGCCGCGCTGCGCATGCAGAAAAAAAGGGATGGAATTAACCTGCTTGCAATCGGCGGCGACGGCTCAAGCTTTGACATTGGTTTCGGCGCATTAAGCGGCGCCCTTGAAAGAGGCCATAAGTTCACTTATGTCTGCACTGACAACGAGGCGTATATGAATTGTTTGGCATTGTCATCGCTTATTTTAACAAAAGATGGGCTTAAAAAAATCACAGAAGTTAAAAAAGGCGATTTGGTTTATGCTTTCAACCAGAATTCGCACGAATTGGTTTTGAAAAAATGCTCCGGCATTTTTGACAATGGGAAAAAAGAAGTCTTTGAATTAAATACGCTGCATCACGAAATAAAGGCAACTTCGAACCACCCGTTCTTGACTGTTGAAAAAAAAGGCAGTGGAAAGCAAAATAGCCTTGTTTGGAAAACACTTGCAGAGCTGAAGAAGGGCGACCAGATAATTGCCTTGAAGAACAATGGTTCTGGAAAGTCTTTTTCTTTCCAAAAAATAAAACTAGCAAAAAAAGGCGATTTTAAGGTAAACAAACTCAATGAAATAAAATTGCCTTTAATTTCAAGCCCGGATTTAATGGAATTTTTCGGGATTTTTTTGGGCGATGGCTGGATTCGCTTAAGCAGGGGAGAAATTGGATTTGCCTTGCCTGAAGGCAAGCGGGCAAGAGAACGGCTTTTGATGCTTCAGGAAAGGCTTTTTGGGTTAAAACCAAGGCTTGACAAAAACTATGTTTATTTTAATTCTGTTAATCTTGCAAGGTTTATTGATTCTCTTGGTGGCTTTAACAAGCCTGCAAAGCAAAAAACGGTTTCGGGTTGGGTTTTTACTCTCCCAGCCGATGAAAAAGAAGCTTTTGTCAGGGGCCTGATGCTTTCCGATGGCTATAAGACTGGCAATAGTTCAAGAATTGTTTCAGCAAGCTTTGAATTGTTAAAAACAACAAGGCTTTTGCTGCAGACAATGGGATACAGAGTCGGAAAAATCCATAAACAAAAAAAAGCAAAAGGAACCCATTGTGTTTACAGGCCCTTATTGAAAGACTGTGAATATGGCTATGTCTGCTTTAGTGAACATGACGACTGGAATATTGAAAAATACAAATCCCAGTATAAGTACCAGAATTTTTTGATTGGAAACATGTTTTTTGAAACAGAAAAAATCCAAAGCATAAAATCAATTGGAATTGAACCAACTCTTGATTTAAGAGTGGAGGGAGAACACAACTTTATTGCAGACGGCATAGTTGTGCACAATACTGGCGTGCAGCGCAGCGGTGCAACTCCCATGCTTGCAAACACTACCACAAGCCCTGCGGGAAAAAAGGTGCATGGCAAAATAGAGCCGAAAAAGCCGCTTCCCCTTATTGTTGCTTCTCACGGAATAAGGTATGTTGCAACTGTTTCAATTTCAAATTTCAATGACCTGCAGAACAAAATGCAGAAGGCCTTTGCAGCCGAAGGCCCTAGCTTTATCATTGCATACTGCCCCTGCCCTGTCGGCTGGTACCATGATTTTTCACAGGCAATCAATCTTGCAAGGCTTGCTGTCCAGACACGTGTTTTTCCCCTTTATGAAATTGAAAACGGCGTGCTTTCCTTTAACCAGAAAATAGAAACTCCAAAGCCCCTGAAGGATTATACTTTGCTTCAGGGCAGGTTCAAGCATCTTTCCGAAGAGGAAATAGCGAGAATGCAGGAGTATGTAAATGCACGCTATGAATTCCTGATGGGAATAGAGGGCAAAAAGGCATTTGATGTCCTGCACTAAACTGCCCTTTCTTTTTCTTTCAAAGAAAAAGAAAGTGTAAGTTGCCTAAAGAAAAAGAACTTTTATCTTGGATAAACAGAAAAAAAATTGGTTTTTATGAGCGACCATTCCCATCCCGAGCCGACTGTCGGAATCCTTATTCTTAATCCCAAAGGCAAGGTTTTTCTTGTGCGCTCGCATAAATGGGACAATCTGTTTACTGTGCCGGGCGGCCATATAGAGCTTGGGGAAAAAGCAGAGGATGCAGTGAAAAGGGAGGCAAAGGAAGAGACAAACCTTGATGTTTATGACATCCAGTTCCTGATGCAGACAGAGGGGATTTTTGATTCAACTTATTACAAAAAAAAGCATTTTATTTTCCTTATCCATTCCTGCAAGACAAATTCAAAAGAAGTGAAACTAAACAAGGAATCCGAGGAATACACCTGGGCAACAATTCCCGAGGCATTCAGGCTTCCGTTAACAAGCTACACAAAAAAAATAATCGAAGAATACAAAAAAAAGCTGGAAGAGAAAAAGAATTAGGCGATTTAAAATTTTTTATTTTACCATTCCAAACTGCTTGTTTTTGCCAGTCTTTTTGATAAAGTGCTGCAGCCTTTTCCTGAACTCATCGGGGCGTTTTCTCGCCCCTTGGATAAACCCAATCCTGATTCGTTTGTAGGCCGGAGAAAATTTTCCAAAGTTCTTCCAGGCAGCTTTATTCAGCTTCAGTTCTTTGAGAATGTCCTTTGGCATGACAAACTTGGCATTGAGGCTGCCTTTGATTTTTTTTAACCCTGCTTTGGTCATTTTTCCTTTTTTAATCAGCCTTCTTGCT
>JAQTPU010000122.1 GCA_028712575.1 Candidatus Iainarchaeum sp. | reverse complement strand
CTCGATAATGAAGGGCAATTCTTATCTCGGCGGCATTGACAAGTTCAGGGACAACTGCACAAGGGCGCAGAGCGGCGTGAAAAGAATAAAATTCGTGGTCGGCCTTGCCGAGCTTTCCTCAAATCCCCTTTCAGGCGCCCCTGGCGCAGCCCATTTCAATCCCGATGGAAAGCCTTTGCAGGAAATATTTTTCAGCCCGCCTGAAGACCTTTCAGGGAACGGCAAATTCGTATGCGCAAACACTCCCGATGAAATACCCGATTATTACACAGTGAACATTTTTCCGGTTGCGCTTGAAAGGAACTACCTTGTTGACGATTCAGGCGGGCTTTTTCCAGTTTCAGATGCCGCAAGGCTGAAGGCAGCCGGCACTGCTTTCGAGGAAAGGTTTTTTGTAAAAAACATGCTTCTCGTGGTGATTAGTTGGCGCTGAACCCAAGGCCACGGGGCCAGGCGGCGATTTCTGACGCGCTTTATTTCCTGATGATTGTTTCAGCATTGAGCGTTGTCCTTTTCATGATTTCAGTGGGCTATGGAAACACTGTCACTGACCAGATAAAAAGGCAGTTCGGCTCTGAATACGCATCGTCGGCATTCAAAACCATTTTTTACAGCAGCACTCCGCGCATAGAGGGCCAGGCTCTTGAAGACACGCTGGAAGTGGATTACCTGCTTGCAAGGATAAAGGAGGATTTTGCTGACGACGAAAAACTGAACAGCACTGCGGGAACTCTCGCAAACACGATTGTGGGAATAATGGAGCCAGTCCAGGCGAATTATGATTATGCCTTTTACATTTACAATTCAGGCTCTTCCAATACTGTTGCGACTGCCGATGCAGGGCTTATTTTCCTGATGTTCTCGCTGCACAACAATGCGCTTGCCGCGCCCGTTGGCGGCAAAAGCTATTCCGCAGACCAGATTATTTTCATCTGTTCCCCGGATTCCGGGCTTGACAAGGTGCACGCGCTTGAAAACCTGCTTACAACAGTGGGGTCTGTTTCAAAATCAGAAAGCTGGATACGGCTGATTGCGCCCAAGGCAGGCTCTGCAACAGGCGACCTTGAGGCCGCACAGGTCAATTTTGCAATGTGGACCTCAACAGCAATCTCAAGCAAGGAACTGTCAGACCTTGGCTGTGCAGCGGGATGGAAAAGGGACTCTGCAACAGGCAGGGAATGGGTTTCCTTAATGCCAAACCCCTGATTAAAAAAAAATAATTATTTTTTTATTGTTTTTCCGCATTTTGGGCAGACAATTTTTTTTTCGCTTCCGATTCTTTCGGTTTTTGCGCACTGCTCGCAGAAGCCTGCCCCGCATTCAGGGCAGAAAAGCACTTCTTCAGCTGTTCTCTTGCAGTTGGGGCATTTTTCCTCATCAGGGCTTTCTTCTTTTCCCAGGCCCGACAAGTCAAAATTCCCCTCTTCGCCCGAATCCTCTTCAAGGGGCTCTTCTTCACCGCCTTCCTTGAATTCCTTCAATTCATCTGAATCTTCCTTGAGAAAATCCTTTATTTCAAGGCCTTTAAGGTTTTCTTTCTGCTTTTCCTGCTGTGCAGGGGCTTGTGAAAACCCGCCTTCGGAAGGGCCTCGCAAAGCTGCCCTTTCGGCTTTTGTCCTTCCCCTTCTTTGCGGCTGTGCCTGTTCAACCGCAGGCTTTTCCGCAGGCTGCTGGATTCCGGGAATCCTTTTTATGTCAGCCCTTCTTGAAGAAGAAAGCCTTCCCGAGGCTTCCTGGTCTTTCAACTGGCTGTAAATATTTTCCGCAATCTGGTCATATTCATCCGGAGTCGGAAGCCTTTTGTGCTTTGCCCTGAATTCGTTCACTTTTGTAACCGCAATTTCCATGTGCCTTGATTTTTTTTCCTGCGCAGTAATGTCCTCTGCAATCAGCTCCCTGATGTCTTTTGCGCCTTTCTGGCCAGGCCTTTCAGGATTCAGCCCGCTTTCATCTGCAGCAGAGCCTTCTTTTCCGCGCCTGTAAAAGCGCTTCATTCTTCTTGGAACAGTTTCAGGCAAAATCACACCATTCAGCTTTCATTGTTGATAATCCCTATAATAATTAATTTTTTTATATTTGATAATATTTTTATATTAGTTTCACCTTAATTTAACCCATGGCCCTCGACCCTTTATCAATTGCTTCAGGCATAATAGACCTGTTAAGAATCGCGCTTATCCTGGCAGTGCCCCTTTTTCTTGCATCAATTCCCGTGTTTTTCTTCAAAAACCGGGTTTCAAAAAAATTCAGCCTCAACTGGATTCAAAGTGCAGTTCTTACAACATATGTGGCAGTAACAATAATATTAATTTTTCTATACCTCTGGCCGTATTGCCTCGGCTTTGCAGAAAGCATTGTTGCGCACCAAACCCCGCCCAGCATGCTTGCCATGACTCCGGCAGACCTGGCTCTTGCAGTTATTTTTACAATCCTGAAAATCCTGTCTTCGGCCCTTGTCCTCACAATACTGCTGCTTCCGCTTGAATTTTTTGCCGAATTCGTATCAGACAGGCTGAAAGAAAAAAAACTGCCCGCGCCTGCAAAAACATTCATCGGGGCTTACTGCACAAGCCTTTTAGTAACAATAATAATCCTTTTCGTATTTCCATGGATAGCGAACGGAGTAATTTATTTGATTTACTGGGGCTAAAAAAATGGGCAATTTTAAGGGCAGGTTTGCGGGCTTTTTCAGCATTCTTTTCATTGCACTGATGCTAAACAGCAGCATTGCATTCGCAGAGGCAAATGCAGCAGATACAAGCGGCCTGCCCGCACCTGGAACAGGAACAACAGGAACAGGCACAACCGGAACAGGAACAGGCGGGGCAACCGGCACAGGAACAGGGGCAGCAGGAACAGATGCTGGAACAGGCACAACCGGAACAGGCGATGCTGCAAAGAATGCGGAATTTGCATGCAAAAACCCCTCCACTTATCCGCAGGAAACAGTTCTCCTGCCGCAGGAAGTTGCAGCGCTTAACAGGGCAA
>JAQTPU010000121.1 GCA_028712575.1 Candidatus Iainarchaeum sp. | reverse complement strand
CAAGAAGAAAAAGCGATTGCAGATTATGCTGACTCGGAAAAAAGAAATCGAGGAAAAAAAGAGCATGATGTTGTTCTTGTTGGTGCGGATACAAGTGCGGAATTGAAAAAAGCATATCCTAATTATTTTGTAGACAGCGGGGAATTTTTGGCCAATTTGGAAAAAATTATAAAAAAATACTAGCCGGCCCATTATTTGAACCAAGCCCCGCAAAAACACTTATATATCTGTTTATTGCTTATATATTTCAATTGGTGTTTTGATTGGAAGCAAAAAAAACAGCCGGAATAATTATTGCACTTGCAATAATTGCGGGCATTATCTGGCTTGTGATACAGGCAACAGCCCCAGCGCCTGTTGATGATATCAACCTGCCTGATTATGCAGACCCAAAAGTAATAGAGGGGGCAAAGCTGCCGGATCCAGTACCTTTATCGGCACAGCCCGCAACCGGCGGCGACTGCTCGCAGATAAGCGAGCCCATAAGGAGGGATTATTGTTATTTTGTGGAAGCAGACAATACAGGGACTGTCGGGCCCTGCACAAAAATAACAGGCATTGCTGAAAGAAACAGCTGTGTAAAAGTTCTTGCAGTCGACAGGGAAAACACTTCTTTCTGCAATTATTCAGTGAGCGCTTTCAATCCCAATGACAATTCAAACGTAAAATATGCCTGCATTTCCGCTGTTGCGGAAGACCAGGCGGATGAAACAATCTGCAATGAAATTCCAAGCGGGGAATGGAAAGGCAAGTGCCTTGAATTGGCTGCAAATGCATAATCAAAGAAGCTTCAGGTCTTTTACGAACAAGTCTATTTCTTTTTCTTCCACAGGGCCTATGCCGATGCAGGTTGCTTCTCCAGGCTCTACCTGCGTCCTTCCGGCATCTTTTATCAGGGCAACAGGAAATTTTTTCTTCAGCCTTTCAAACAGTTCAAGAAGCTCTTTTTTCGAGGAAACTTTCAAAACAACTTTTTTCATTCCCGAAGCGCGCCATTCCTCAACATCGCTTTTATCGGCTTTCAGCATTGCCTCGATGCTTGCGTGCGCTGCCTGCGCTGCAATTTTGCCCTTGCCCATATGCAGGTCGGCCCTTACAATAATTGCCTGTTCAAGTTCCATAATTGCACCATAAGAATAAATATTTGTTAAAACAATATTTAAAACCCGCAAGTGAATAAAAATGGATTCCCTGGCACAGACAGGCGCAGATTACCTGATGACTTATGTTTCCCTTTTGATAATCCTTGTTGCCGCCCTGTCGGTTTTTTTTGTTGTTTTGCAGCCGAAATTCACCTGCATTTCAGGCGATGAAAAAATTGCCGTTGAAAGCTACTCGATGCCTTTTTCCAAAAACTATGTGCAGACAGTATGCAACAGCGAAACATGCAGTGCATGGGGCTATTTATACGGCAGCGACCCCGCGGGAAAAATGGTGCTGCAAAATTCCACCGGAGAAAAAATTTCAGTCCTGTCAGTGGAGCCGAGCAACCGCACGTATTTATTGGACGGGAAGCCCGGCTGCGGGTTTGTTCAGCTTTTTGTGCCGTATTATCTGAATGGAAAATCCTACAACCAGGTGAATGCCGGCGAGGCAATTGAAATTGATTCCGGAAAAAACATGGTTATCAGCAGCCTTTTTTTGATGCAGGAGGCAATAGGTTCAGGCTGCCTTGCAAAAGACTTTGCCTATCCGGAAACTTATTCCTTTAATTTTACCTATTCCCTTGAAAGCAAGGAGCAGAAAACAGCGGAAATAACCTGCAACGGCTTTCCTGAAAAAAACTAGCTTTTTCCAAAATGCTTTGCCCTGTAATGCCTTATCAGTCTTTTCACTTCGGGAATGCAGTTCTTGTCCTTAATCCCGACCTTTGTCATTTTCTGCACTTCTTCAAAGCCCTTTGCCCCTTCAAGGACCGCATCTTCAATGTCCTTGCCGGTAATTTTCAAAGCCTTATCAATGATTTTTGTGCCTTCTTCCTTGACTCTTTCAAATTGCCCGCTCTTCCGGAAATAATCATTGATTGCTTCCCTTAACGCCTTGTCTCCAAGAACAGAGCAATGGACTTTTCTTTCAGGCAGGCCTCCAAGCCTGCCCATAATGTCCTTCGGTTTTAATTTCATTGCGTCCTCAAGCTTCATCCCGCCTTTTTCAGTAACCATTACAGTGAGCATTGAAGTTGAGGCGATTGCAGATGCGCATCCAAAAGTCCTGAATTTGCATTCTTTTATCCTGTCTTTTTTTTTGTCAACTTTTATGCGCAGTTCCATTACGTCCCCGCATTGGGGGCTTCCAACAGCGCCGATTCCGTCCGCTTTGAACTTTTTTGCCTCTTCTTTTGTCTTGAAAATATTCCTGGGATTGAAAAAATGGTCCTTTACTTTTTCGGAATAAAACCATCCCCCGCTTCCGACAACATCCGGCCTGAATCCTTGTTTCATAATTCCACCTTTATAACCCGACTTCTTTTTTGCTTAATTCAACAGGGCTTATTGCCCTTAATTTTTCAATTATTTTCGGCAATTTTTCAATTACAAAATCAATTTCTTTTTTTGTAGTCCCCTTTCCCAGGGAAAACCGTATGCTTCCATGCGCAACTTCGTAGGGCATTCCGGTTGCAAGGATAACATGGCTCGGTTCAAGGGAATGCGAGGTGCAGGCGCTTCCTGTGCTTGCGCAGATTCCTTCCTTGTCAAGGTAAAGCAGGACCGCCTCCCCCTCGACATCCAGAAAAGAAATCCCCGCATTGTTAGGCAGCCTTTTTGAAGGATGGCCCTGCAGCACGCTTTTTGGAATTTTTTTCAGCAAATTTTTAATCAAATAATCCCTCAACTTTCCAAGCCTTGCGCTTTCCTTTTTCCTTTCCTTCTGCGCAAGCTCAAGCGCAGTTGCAAGCCCGACAATTCCTGCGACATTTTCGGTTCCAGCCCTTTTTCCGAATTCCTGCGAGCCCCCGTGAATCAAAGGAACCAGGGGAACTCCCTTTCTCACAAACAGCAGCCCTGTCCCTTTCAAAGCGTAAATCT
>JAQTPU010000018.1 GCA_028712575.1 Candidatus Iainarchaeum sp. | reverse complement strand
AATTCGGCGCGGATTTCAAAGTGACTGATTTTGTGGAAAAACCGGCAAATCCCAGTACAACACTGGTCAGCATCGGGATTTATTTTTACACAAAAAAAACAGTCCCGCTTTTCAAAAAATACCTCCTGGAGGGGCACTCCCCCGACAGGACAGGCGACCTCCTGGAATGGCTGCACAAGCAGGCTGATGTCTTTGTTTTTTCTTTTTCAGAAAAAGACGACCACTGGTTCGACATAGGCGGAATAGAAATGTTCGGGCATGTCAAGAGCAGCTGGCCGAAGATGAGAAAAATAATTGACAAGAGAGTGAAAAAATGGGCAAAAAAGTCCTTGTAACGGGAGGAGCTGGTTTTATTGGTTCCACAACCTCTGGCCTTCTTATCGAGAAGGGGCTTGATGTCTGCATAGTGGACAATCTTTTCATGGGCAAAAAGGAAAACGTGCCGAAAAAGGCTTCTTTTTACAATGCGGACATACGCAATAAAAAAGGCCTTGAAAAGGTTTTTGCAAGGGAAAAGCCGGATTTTGCAATGCATTTTGCAGCCCATATGAACTTAAGGCAGTCGATTGAAGACCCTTTTTTCAATGCGGATGTGAATGTAATAGGCTCTTTGAACCTGCTTGAATGCTGCAGGAAATTTTCAGTTGAAAAAATCCTTTTTGCATCCTCCGGAGGGGCGTGCTATGGCGAGCCTCTCCATATTCCTGTCCCTGAAACCCATCCTTTGCAGCCGCTTTCCCCCTATGGCGCGTCTAAAATCGCGCTTGAAGAATATGCCTATTCCTATTGGAAAAATTTTGGCCTTGATTTTGTCGGGATGCGCTATGCGAATGTTTTCGGGCCGAGGCAGAACCCTGAAAGCGAGGCCGGAGTGATTTCAATTTTTGCAAAGGCCTTCCTTGAAAAGAAAAGGCCCGTGATTTTCGGTTCCGGGGAGCAGACAAGGGATTTTATTTTCTCCGGGGATGTTGCAGAAGCAAACCTCCTTGCACTTTCAAAAAAAACTGGTTCAAAGATTTTTAACATAGGGACAGGGACAGAGCATTCAGTGAACGAAATTTTTTCTTATTTAAAAAATTTTTTTGCATTCAATGAAGAGGCAGTGAGAAAGCCGGGAATCGCGGGCGAGGTCAGGAGGATAAGCCTTGATATTTCCCTTGCGGAAAAAGAGCTCGGCTGGAAGCCAAAAACCGGCTTTGAAGAGGGCATGGAAACGACTGCCAAGTGGTTTGCGGAAAAATCCGGAAAAAGGTGATTTTTTGAAAACAATTGCTGTTGCAGGCGCTGCAGGCTTTATCGGGAGCAATCTCTGCGAAAGGCTTCTCAAGGAGGGCAGTGCCGTCATCGGAATTGACAATTTTGCGAGCAGTTCCCGCAAAAATATTGATTTTCTTTCGGAATTTGGAAATTTTTCCTTTCTGGAGCATAATGTCCAGGAACCCCTGGAAATAAAGGAAAATGTTTCACAGCTTTACAACTGCGCTTCCCCGGCAAGCCCGGTTGATTTTGCAAAAATTCCGATTGAAATCCTCATGACAAATTCGCTTGGAATAAAAAACCTGCTTGATTTCTGCCTGGAAAAAAAGGCGCGTTTCCTCCAGACCTCCACCTCTGAAGTTTACGGCGACCCTCTTGTGCATCCGCAGAAAGAATCCTATTTCGGGAATGTAAACCCGATAGGTGAAAGGGCATGCTATGATGAAAGCAAGCGCTTTGCAGAGGCGCTGATAATGTCCTATCGCAGGAAGTACAATCTTGAAGTGCGCATTGCCCGCATTTTCAATACCTATGGCCCGAGAATGAGGAAGGATGACGGCAGGGTTGTGCCCACTTTTATTGGGCAGGCGCTTTCAAACAAGCCCATTACTGTTTTTGGAAAGGGAAAGCAGACAAGAAGCTTCTGTTTTGTCTCCGACCAGGTTGACGGCCTTGTGAAATTAATGAATTCCGGCTTTGCAGGGCCCGTGAACATTGGAAACCCTGTTGAAATCACGATGATTGAGCTTGCAGAAAAAATAATTTCCCTTTCAGGCTCAAAATCGGAAATTGTTTTCAGGCCCCTGCTTCACAGCGACGATCCCAGGAAAAGGAAGCCGGACATTTCCCTTGCAAAAGAAAAACTGGGATGGGCGCCTGAAGTGCCGTGGCAGGAAGGCATAAAAAAAACAATAGCATGGTTCAGGGAGAACTGATTTTTTAAGGCTTTCCCAAACATTGATTTTTAAATTCTTTTTTCTTATATCTAATGGTGTTTTTTTTGCTTAAAAAAACTCTTTTTCTGCTCTGCCTCCTGCTTTTGCCTTCAAGCGCATTTGCAGTCATAGGCCACGACAGCATAAAGGTTTTTGCCGTCACTGAAGACGGCCAGTCTGCAATGGCCGCAGACCTCGGCCTTACCATTGAGGCTGGAAACGGCACTGTCTGGAGCAGTGTGGAGCCCCTTATCGGAACTTCAACACAGACAACCCAGAAAATAGCAGTCCAGGTTGCAAAAAATTATTTTCCAAAAGTCTCCTCCTATGATTACAAATTCGACATCAACAGCTCCGCTTCGCTTGTGGACGGCCCGAGCGCGGGAGCCGCAATGGCACTGCTTGCAATTTCAATGCTTAATGACAAAAAAATTCCCGAAGAAGTCGGAATAACAGGCACGATTACCGGAGAAGGCGGAATAGGCCAGGTTGGAGGTGTTTTCAAAAAAGCCCAGGAAGCCGCGCGCATTGGAATAGAACTTTTCATGATTCCCGCGGGAGAGGCAAAGCAGATAGCACAGGGCCCCGCCGGAGCCGAATATGTGAACCTTGTGGATTATGCAGGGGCAAACTGGGGCATGAAGGTAATTGAAGTAAGCAATATCGGCCAGGCCCTGAAATATGCATTCGCAGACATAAAAACAATCGATATAAATTCAGGCCAGCAGGAACTCCCCGATTTCATGCCGAAACCGATTGCGGCTTCAGGCTCTGTTTACAGGATGCACGGCCTTACAGACGGATATATCAAGCGGGCTTCCGATGCAATTACAAATGCAAGGAAAAGCCTGACAGGCACGCTTCTGAACGATGCAGATGCAACTGAAACAATGCTTGCCGCGCTTACAAGCGCGGAAAAGGACCTGCAGGACGCAAAAATCCTTTTTGACCAGAATTATTTTTACAGTTCGGCGAATTACGCTTTTCTCGCCCAGGTAAATGCAATGTTTGTTGATGATTTGAGCAAAAATCCCTCTCTTCTGGACTCTTCCTCCACTGTCCTTGATCTCAAGCTTATCGACCTTAAAAAAGAGGCTTCGAAGCTGAAAAGGGATCTGAATGATTTTGTCCCTGTAGAAGACTGGGAATGGCACATTGCAGCCCAGCAGAGGCTTTCCTGGGCAGAGGAAAAAATAGATTCCCTGCTTGACAAGCAGACAATTGTAATCGGCATTGACGGTGCCACGCCGGATTCCTTCCAGAAACTGCTTGATTATGAATTCGCAGTTGCCTGGCTCGGCGTTGCAAAAGACTTCGACTCGCTTACATTGACCTCGGCAAAAAAAGTCCGCTCAAAGCCGATGTTCGGAGATGAAATAAGCACTTTCATGCTGAACACTGAAAACAACCTTGTTTCAATACAGGGCGGGGATTCGGCCGACATAACCCGGAGGCTTGCCACTGCAAAAAATTCGCAGGCACTCGGCTGGAGCACCGCCTCCCTGTTTGATGCGGCTTCCGCCTTTGCGCTTTCAAATGCGGACAATTATATAAAAAACAAGGACCTGAACAGGCTTGAATCAATGCTTAGGCAGAAAATTCCCGAACTCCAGGGCAAAATCGATTCGGAGGAAAAGGGCTTTGTATGGGCGCAGCTTTATCTCGACCATGCAAATTACTATCTTCAGGGAATTGATTTTTACAAGGGGCACGGCCTGGATGCCCAGGCGCTTGAAATGGCGCAAAGCGGGGTTTCAATTTTTTTCCTTGCGGAATCTGTCTTCAATGTGTCGAAAACAGCCGGCCAGTATTATTCGAACATTCCTTCGGCCGACCTCGTGGAAAACACGCGGCCTGTGCAGGGACTGGACATTAATCCTGTCGTGATAATTGTGCTTGCAGCGGCAATTGTTTTCCTTGCGGCCCTGTTCGCATTTGTCCAGGTAAAAAGCGCTTCCCCTAAAAATGAGGAGAAAAAAATCAATCTTGACAAGGCAAAAGCGCGCCTTGACAAACTGTTTGCCGACAAAAAAATTTCCTCTGAAAAATACGTTGAAATGAATTCAATCCTTGAAAGCAGGAGGCGCGAAATCGAGAACGACAGGGAAATGCTTAGCCGGACAACAATAAAAATCGACAAAATGCGCTTCGAGCTTCAGGCAATGAAAAGGACCCTTGGGGAGCTTGAAAGGCAGAAAAAATCCGGCATTATCACTTCAAGGGGCTTTGAAAAGGCATCCGCAAAAATAAAGGCAAAATCAGGTTACCTTGAAAAGGCGCTCGGCGAGGGGCAGAAGGATGTTTCGGCCGAGAAAGAAAAAATAAAAACAGACACAAGTGAATACTCGCGGGAAGCAAAGGAAATGGTTAAGCCTGACAAAAAGCAGGCAGGGCGCAGGTTGGCCTCTGCAAAAAAAACAAAAGGCAAAAACTGATTACTGCACCGCCTGGCCGTTATTCAGGGAATCCATTTGTTCGCGCAGCTTCAGCCCCACTACGCTGCTTTTCTGCTTTGTCAATGCCACTCCGATTATCTGGTTCGCATTTTGAATGAGCGGGTCGTTGTGCGTTACGACAATGAACTGGGATTTCCTGCTCATTTCCTTGATTATGTTCACCATTTTTCCGGAATTTTCCTTGTCAAGCGCGGCATCAGCCTCATCAAAGATATAAAACGGCGAGGGCTCGTACAACTGCACTGCAAACAGGAATGCAAGCGCGGCAAGGGTCTTTTCACCGCCGCTCATTGCGTCAATGTTCTTCATTGTCGCCCCTTTGTGCTTTGCCTCTATTGTAAGGCCGGATTCAAGCGGATTGTCCTGGGCAGTGAGCGCAAGCTGGCCGAAGCCGCCGAACAGCTCCAGAAACATCCTTGAAAAATTCTTGTTCAGCTCATTAAAGCAGTTCATGAAAAATTCTGCCCTTTTCACCTCGATTTTCTGCATCAGGTCCATTACCGCGAGCTTTTCCTCGCCGAGCTTTGCAAGCTTCTGCCTCACATCCGCAACCTCAAGCTTCAGCTCGTTGAAGGATTCGATTGCCTTCATGTTGATTGCCCCGAGCTCCGCAATCCTTTTTTCGATTTCAATAATGCGCTTCTGCAATTGCTTTTCCTCCGCATTTTCAATGCGCGGCACTTCCGCATACTGCGCAAATTCCTCGCCCAAATCGCCGAACCTCACTTCAAGCTTTGAATTTTCAATTTTGGTTTCATTTGCCTGCTGTTCAAGCCTTTTTATTTTCTGCTGTAAAGAATTTTTCCTTTCATAAGAAGAGGAAATTTTTTCGTCAATGCTGTTTTTTTCCTCAAAAAGCCTTTTGCTTTCCTTTTCGGCCTTTTTCATCTCTTCCTGCAGTTCCCCGATAGTGTTTTCAAGAAGCTTTATGCCCGAATCGGCCTTTTCAAGCTGTTCCCCGATTTCAATGCCGCTTTTCTTCATCTGTGCAATTTCCTCTTCAAGCAGTTTTTTTTCTTCGGATGTTTTTTCATTGCCCCTTGAAAAATGTGATTTTTTCTGCTCCAAAAGCCCAAGCCTCAACTGTATGTCAGTGATGCTGTTTGCAAGGCTTGACACCTTTTCAAAGCCCACCTCCGCCTTGAACTGCCTTGCCTCAAGCTCTTTCTCCATTTTTTTTGCCCTCGCTGCAGTCAACAGCGCTTCAAGCTTTTCCGCTTCCCTTTCCCTCTTGGCAAGGGTTTCTTCGCCGAGCTCTTTTGAAATTTTTTGCTTTTTTGCTGAAAGCGAAGCGAATTTCTGCCTTAATTCCTGGAGGTTTGCAAGTTCAAATTCATATTCCCTTATCCTTTCAAAAGCGCTTTCGGCCTTTGCCTTTTTCGCCTCAAGCCTTTTTGCATTCTCCGCAAAAACTCCCGACTGCACGTTCAGCCTGTTCAGCAGGCCCTGCTTCTTTTCGGAAAGGGATTTCTTTTTTTCAAGCGTAAGCGCGCTTTCGCACACGGGGCAGGAGGCAATCTGCTTCTGAAGTTCTGCAATGGCGTTTTTTGTGTCAATTATCATTGATTCGTTTGATTTTGCCTCGATAATGCCTTTTTTTATTTCGTCGGAAGCGGCCTTCAGCTCTTCCCTGATGTCCGGGTGCTCCTGAAGAAGCTTGTCCATCAAATGCTTTTTTTCCTCTTTTTTTGCAAGCTCGTTTTTTGCCCTTTCAAGCTCGGAATTTGTTTCCTGCAAAAACTGCTTTTCAAATGCGATTTCCTTCCTCAAGGAGGAAATTTCGGCTTTTTTTTCAAACAGGGTTTTCTGCGCCTTTGCCTCTTCTTCGGCAAGCCCTGAAAGCGCGCTGTCGAGCTGTTTTATTGCCTGTTCCTTTCCAAGGCCTTTTTCCTCAAGCTCTTTTTTCTTCTGTTTCAGGGTTTCAAGCTGTTTTTTTAATTCAGGCAGCTCCTTTTCAATTTCCCCAAGCTCTTTTTCCCTGGAATTTTTTTCAGTAAGCAGGGCTTTTATTTTTTCATTCAATGCAAAAATCCTCGAATTGTTTTTTTCAAGGGTGTGCTTCCTGTTCTCGGTTGCCTGCTCTGCAAGCATTTTTTCGGCTTTTTTCTCCTCTATTCTTATCCCGAAATTAGTGAAGGCCTCCTTGCTGCTGATTAGAATCAGCTTGTTTATTTCCTCCGAACGCGCCTGCAACTGCCTTGTTTTTTCCTCTTCTTCCGCTATTTTTTCCTGCCAGGAATTCTGTTCCTCGCCGAAAGAAAAAATCTTGTCGGAATTCTGCCTGCGCATTGCGCTTATTTTTTCAATTTCAAGGTGAAGTGCCGTTGCGGTTGCCTGTTTTTTTTCCTGCTGCAATGCCCCGAACTCCATTGCCGCCTGCCTGTCCCTTTCAAGGCTTTCAAGATAATTCTCGCGCTCTGCCATTACTATTCCGGCCTCCTTTATTTTGAGTTCGACCTTTTCAAGGTTTTTAAGGGACTCCGCCTTTTTTTCGTCGAACTCATGCAGGCCGGCGAGCTCGTCAATTATCTGCCGCCTCTCTTCGGAGGACATTTCAACAATGCGCGCGGCATCCCCCTGGACAACAATGTTGTGGCCCGCGGGCTTTATTCCAAGCTCGCCGAGCAGAGAGCTTATTTCATTGAGTGTTTTCCTGTGCTCGTTCAGCCTGTAAACGCTTTTTCCCTGCTTGTCAATCATCCTGCTGACCTCGTATTTCTGGTCGTTGTGCTTTATTACAAGGTCTACCTTTGCATAATTTTCAATTGAATTGTTGTTGACCAGTTCTGACAATTTTCCCGCCCTTAATGTCTTCAAGGAAGTTGCGCCCATTACAAACATTAACGCATCAAGAATGTTTGTTTTTCCGCAGCCGTTCCCCCCCACAATTGCAGTGAACCCGTCTGAAAAGGGAATTTCGGCTTTCTTGAAGCTCTTGAAGTTTTTTAAAACAAGTTTTTGAATCCTAACCATTCCGGTTCCCTCTATAGGCCAAAGGCAGTTTCATTATTAGGTTTTTTGAAAGAAAATATTTTAAACCCGATTTGAATGCATTTTATTCTTTTTCAAGGTAATAAAAAGCGATTGCCAGAACTGAATATGCCGTTGCAAGCGCCCAGAAAACAGCGAATATGATTGCGCTTATTGCAGGCTCCAAAACAAGGCCTGAAACAGCAGAGCCGGCTGCAATTATTGCCTGCGTTATTATGAAAACAAGCAGGATAAACAGTACAACGTGCCAGAATTTTTTGTTTGTGAATTCCCAGGACTTTCCAATGCCCTGCTTCAGCTTTTCGCCTTCAATTGCCATTGCCGGAACAACAAAACTGATTTTCACAAGGAAATACAAAACCAGGATAATTATGATTGCAGCCAGTGCAATCGAAACTGCGCCTATTGCCGGATAAACAGAAGCCAGTGCCCAGAAAACAATGCCTGCCGCTGCGGTTATCATGAATCCGAAAACAAACAATGCAATTATTTCCCGGCCCTGTTCCAGTGTTTTTCCGAATGCCCTGCCGATAGAAGGGTTTTTTTCCTGCAGTTCTGCGGCATAATTTGAATAAAAAAAGCCTGTTGCAATTGTTATTACCAGCGAAACAACGCCTGCAAGCAGCATGGGCAGTATGTCTGCCGAATAAAGCCCGAAAACCATGAACGGCATCTGGCTTATGCCCGCGTCAGGCACATTCCCCAAAAAAACAATGTCAATCAGGAGCTCAAAAAAAGAGCCCATTACAGTGTAAAAAACAACTGCCATTGCAATTCCCGCAATCAATGCAGGCAGGATGCTTAAGGGGTGCTTCCAGATTTCCTTCAAACCAGACACAAGGGCATCAATCAAAAAAACACCAGACAAGCTTTTCTTTGCAAGCAAAGAAAACCTTGGAAAAGAAACAATTTTGCTGCGCAAAATTGAGGTTCGCTTCGCTTGCTTAACATCCTAGAATTCTATATTTAATAGGAATCTGGAATTTAAAAACTTATTTACAGAATGGACTTGGGGGGAATCGGACCCCCATCCCGGCCTTGCGAAGGCCGGAGCTTAACCATTGGCAGACAAGCCCGGAATTATTTTTCCTGTTTATGCAAAATAAAGTTTCTTTTTCTTTGGGAAGTGAATTCTTTTGCGCAGCAAAAGCCTTTTTTCCCCGGGCTTTTGCCGAAGGTTAGGCTTGCACAGCAAGCCTTTCTTTCCCTGGGCTTTCTTTTTAAGAAAGGCCAGTGGGGTTACGGGGATTTGAACCCCGGTCAGCTGGTCTGGAGCCAGTCGCACTACCAGGTTATGCTATAACCCCGATTGGAATAATTGAAGGGTTTAAAGTTTTTAAAATCAGGGGTTTTGCATTGCAAAACCTTTCTTTCCCAGGGCTTTCTTTTTTAAAGAAAGGCCTGCAGCCAAAGTCGCTCACTGGGTGAAGTCATAAAAAATACTTGCCTTGTTGTGTTTTTAAAGCTATTTGCAGGTTGGTTTGCATTGGCAGGCCTTCTTTTTCCCGGGTTTTTCTTTTGAAGAAAAAGCCGTTGTTGTGTTTTTAAAGCTATTTGCAGGTTGGTTTGCATTGGCAGGCCTTCTTTTTCCCGGGTTTTTCTTTTGAAGAAAAAGCCGTTGTTGTGTTTTTAAAGCTATTTGCAGGTTGGTTTGCATTGGCAGGCCTTTTTTTTACCGCTTTTTTTTAAAATGCGCTCAAAAAAACATTTATAAATTTATGATAGGCATATACTATCGATGTTTCAGGGGTTTTTTCTTTTGCCAAGGGGTTCCGCGGTTCTTGTTTTTCTAATCCTTTTTTTTGGCGCTGTTTTTTCTTTGGATTTTTCTGACACTGCGTATTCTGATTTCAATTCCGGAAGTTCAAGGGACATAAACACGACATTGGACGGGAATGTCATTCTTGCAAAACAAAACGACCTGAATTATTTTCCTTACGGCGATTTCAATTCAAGGGTGTTCGATGCGGGTTCAGACGCAAACTGGCAGAGCATGTTGTTTTCGTTCGGAGGCAATTATGCAAAGGCGCTTCCGGACAATGCCGCAATTGACACTGATGCGAACATGTCGGGAAATGTGCGGCTCTATCACCTGAACGAGGGCAGCGGTGCAACCTCTTTCACTGATTCTTCCGGTGGCGGCAACAACGGAGGCTGCTCCAGTTGCCCGGCATGGAGGGCAGCGGGAAAATTCGGCGGGGCATATACTTTTGACGGAACCAACAATGTTATCACTGCAAATACGGTTACATTGGGTTCAAGCGCGGCATTCGAAGTATGGGCAATGCATACTGCAGCAAACCCGAGAATGCTCTGGAACCATCCTGCAAATGCGGGCGTGACATATTTTGACCTCTGGCATATTAACAATTCAATTTATTTGAACACGGGCGATTCTTATGGCAATCCCTTCAAGGTGCCGGGAACTTCCGCCAATGTTCCGCAATTGGCGCCGAATTCCTGGCATCATTATGTGACAGTCCTTGATGCCGCTGCGAATTCCGCTTTTCTTTATGTTGACGGGCGGCTTTACGGGACAGCATCATACAAGAACCCGGCTGCAACAACAACAAGGGTGTTTTCCATTGGCGGTCCTGTTAGTTACAGGTGGGCAGGTTCTATTGATGAATTTGCAATTTACAACCGTGCCCTGGGCCTGCAGGAAATCAGGGACCATTACAAGCGCGGTGCTTTGCGCCTGAACCTTAAGGTGCGCTCGTGCAATGATTCCGCCTGTGACGGGGAAAGCTTTGTCGGGCCCAGCGGGGCTTCAGACACGAATTTTTCCGATTCGAACCCGGCCTGGGACCTGAATGTTGTTGCAGACAACAGGTATTTCCAGTACAATGCAGTTCTTGAAACAGACGACCTGAACAGCCTTGCGGAATTCACGCCGAAGCTTCTTGGCATTGCAATAACATATTCCCAGCTGAACCTGGCTCCGGACATCAACATTACTGCGGTTGAAAATTATCCTGACAATGCGGGCATGCCTGTTTTTTCTTATTTCCGCGACGGCAACCTTGTAATAGACTTCAATCTTGTGGATTCAGATTCCAACAATTTTCTGGTTGACATCAATTATTCCACGGTTCAGCAGGACGGTTCGGGCACGCCGATAATAATTGATTTCAACCTGACAGCCAATCCTGGAAACTGTGATGACCTGGATTTCACTGATTCCACGGGATGCAGCTGGGAATGGGACACAAGCCAGGTGCCGGACGGGAATTATTATATTTTGATAAAGGCAACAGATATAATGGCGAATGTGGCTGTCACTGGCTTCGATGCAAGCGGCAATTCCCTGATGATAGACAACACGAAGCCCTCGACAAGATGGGACGGAAACCACAATGCCTGGCAGGGATTTGATGCAAATATCAGCCTTGCCTGCGACAGTGGCAATGGAAGCGGCTGCGGGCCCACAAAGTACAGGCTTGATGCCGACGGGGGCGCAGGCATTGCCTGGGGCGACTGGCAGGCCTATGATTCGAACATTTTCATTTCTGCCGACGGCAATTGGGCTCTTGACTTCAACAGCACTGATGCGGCTGGAAACATAGGCGACACCAATGAAATGTATGTGCTCATAGGGCCCAAGGGAATCCTGAAGACCTTTGATGCCAATGAACCCGAATCTTTTTTTGGATTGGGCAGGAGGGTTGCAATACGGTTTGAAACAAATCTTGGTGTTCAGCAGCGGATAACAATAACAGATCCGACAGGGACAGTGCTTGTTCGGGATGCACTGATGCTTGATTCCCCGCAACCCGACTTTAACGGCTATGATTACAATTATGACATTAACGGCGCTGTCGGCTGGTACGACGTAAAGATAGGCTCGCAGTTTTTTGACAATGCCTTTTACAGGGCAAATGTCTGGCAGGGCAGGTATGTCGACAATGCCGGTGCGACCTTTCCAATGAGCTTTGACATGAACGTTTCAGAGCCCGGAGTGAAGGACCGCTGGTTTAATGTTGTTGATGCCAGGGTTGATTTCAATTATAATGCGGACGGCAATTCAGTGAGGGTGCTTGATTATAATGGCACGGATTTTTTGGAAATTCCTTCCAGGGTTTACAATCAGGCCTATTCGAATAATTACACTGCCTCGGCAAACCTTGTGTTTCTTGTGACGCTTGGCAGGAATTCGGCAAGGCATTATTTTGTGAATTATTCGCAGACAAGGGCTCCGACTGATTACGGGGCTGACCTGAATGCAATACGGAACGGGTTTTTGTTTGATTTCAACAATTCCGCATACAAGGCAAGGATTGACGCAAACAAGGGGGGAACAGGCACAGGCCTGTGGAGCAAAACAGGCAACAATTCCGACCTTGGCGGAAACACAAGCTTTCACTCGTCGCCGGCTGCACAGGCCGGGCTTATTATTTATTCAGGGGCAAGCCTGTCAAACGCGAATTTTTCCCTTGATGCGGATTCCTCAATTGTTTCAAAATTGAGGGCATACGGAGTATACGGGACTCTGGACTACAACATTACCTATACGTTTTATGCAAAAGCCCCCTATTTCCTGATGGATATCAATGCCAGCAGCAGGGGCTCTGAGATCGGAAGAGC
>JAQTPU010000017.1 GCA_028712575.1 Candidatus Iainarchaeum sp. | reverse complement strand
TGCCCAGGTGCCTTTGAAAATTCTACAGAGCCGTTTTCGGATTCCTTTGTGTCAAGAGGCCCTATTCCTCCTGCACCGTTGTCCCTGTAAATATAGACAGTGACAGGCTCTGTGACAGCGGCATTGTCTGATTTCAGGAAAACCCTCAAGGAGCCGTTTGCTGGATTTTCAGGGTCTGGCGGGTTGTCAAGTGATTTAAGGAAGATTGTCTGCTCTCCTGAACTTAGCGCCCTTGAATTTATTTTTGCATATCTCGAACTGTCAAGGGATGCAATAAGGCCGCCGCAACTTTTCGGCTCTATTATTGCAAGCCTTCCGTTTGTAACTGTTTTTTCAGTAGGGGGGGCAATGCCAGGATTTTTGCATGCAAAAGTAACGACAACAGCGTCAGTAACAGGCTGGTTGTACTGGTCTTTTATGACAAGGCTGATTTCCTGCTCCACTTCAACAGCCTGCAGCCGCACCTCAAGCTTCTGCTTCGGCCTTTCAATTGTTATCTGTTTTGAGGCCTCTTCAAACCCTTCTTTTGCAACAGCCACGGCAAGCACCGAATTCAGGGGCACTGTAATTGCAGACGATTCCCCAAGCTCATTTGTGAAATCGGAAAAAATGCTTTTTTCATTAAGCAGTATTTCCACATGGGAATTCGGCAGGGGATTTTCTTCGGAATCAAGCACCAGAACATTGAATTCGTGCTGTACAAAAATTCCGCCTATTGCCCCCCAGGAAGCAAAAAGGATTATTGCTGCAACAACAAGAAGGAACAAAACAAAGCTGGGAATTGCCTTGTCTATTTTTTCAATTAAGCCATAAACAGGTATTTTTGAATCAACCCTGTCCCAGAAGGCATACCACTTGTCTTCTCCGGCATAATAAATGTTTTTAATGCCGTCAAGAATCCCCATTTTATCCATCCCTAAAATCCAGCTGGCAATTTGGCCTGATTGACAAATTAATCTGCCAGTATGGATTATTGCCTTTATTATTAAAAAGCCTTTCTGAACGCTTATTTCTGGCCGGCTATTTTTGCCGAATTCCATTTCAGTTCGATTCCTGCATCCTTTGCTATCACGCAGACTTCGCTTGACTTGATTTTTTCGAGATAGCTGTAAACAGTATAATCAGTGGCTTTCTGGGCCTCAAACCTTGCGCTCTGCGGCGCAGTTGTCTTTGAATCCATGCTGATTGCAGCCGGAATTGCGCCCGTAGCAGTAATTGTTGCGGACGAATTGGCGCACCTGCCAACAAGGTCATAAGCCGGGCTTCCTGTTGCGGTTGGCAGGAACATTATTGCCTTGAAATCTGAAGAGCCGTACTTTGCAGGCGGCAGGCCGAACCAGTCCTGCGAAACGCTTGTGCAGATGCCGGAAACCTCGTTGCTTGTTATTTTCCTGTCTGTTGCAGAACTTGCTGTTGTTCCTGCGGCAACCCATTTGAAAGGCGCGTCTTCATAACTGTCAAGATTGCCTGATTTTGCAAGCCTGTACAATACAGTTGTCTTGCCCCCTGCCCCATTCAATTTCATTGAAAGCAGTGTTCCCTTTGAGGGAGTGAAAGTCAATTCAGTGTCAGTCACCTTCAAAATCTGGCCGCCTTTAGTGTCCTTGTAATTCTCAAGTGTGGCTGCCTTTACAGTGCCCCCTGCTGCAGGCGCAGGCTTGAGAAAGTCAGTGCCTTCAATCGGGGCTATCAATAATTTTTCGTCAAGGTTTGAAAATTTCACTCCATAATCCCTGTTTGCAACTGCAGAAATTTTTGCGTCAAACGGCATTTTCAGGAAAATGTTGTTTGCAAGGCTTGGCGCTTCAAGTTCTGCCTGCAGCCCTGAAAGATTGTTCACTTTTTTGTCCAGGCCTATTGCCCAGTTCGGGTTTTTTCCCCAGTAATAGCCCGCAGAAACACTGTATTTTCCGGATTCGGCAAGAGGCTGCCCGCTTATTGCAGCCTGGGCAAAGTCCGCAATTCCCTTGTCTGCAATGTCCCTGTAAATTCCGGCAAACTGTTCCCTGAAAATTTTTGAATAATTATCCTTAATCAGATACGAATTGAATGAAATATTGTCCCTGTAAAAGTCAAGCAGTGTTTTTGCTTCATACCCTGCGGGTGTCTGAACCATTTTTCCGTTTTTCATCACATATTCCACAAGGCCTTTCTGGCTTTCAATGTTCATTTCCTGCGTATGCGCCGGAACAAGCAAAAAGCCCGAATTTTCCGCAAGCTTGTCAAGGAAAGAAGTTTCCACAGCCAATTGCGCAACAGGCCCGGTTCTTGAAGGCCTTGGGAAAAGCGGTGTAACAGTGCACTTTGCGGCTTCCTGCAGGCTTTTTGCCGCAGTGCCGTCCGGTTTTTTGCAGCCATTTTCCGCGGCATCGGCAATTGCTGTCTGGAGCGCCAAATAATCCGCAATAGTCATATAGCCCTTTCCGGTGCCCAGCGTGCGCATTCCGAAGAGCTCTGCTGTTTTCTTTTCATCGTCTCCCAATTTTGCAGAATCAATTTCCAGGACAATGTAAACAGGGTGTTTCAGCTTTGTATTCGCGCCGTTTACTGTTACAAGGGCATCCTTTATTTTCTTGAGCTCTGCATTCAGAACCTTTGCATCCGAAGCAGTCTTTGCAGTTTCATCCTGTATCGCTTTCAAAGCCGCCTTTACTTTTGCATAATCCTCTGCGCCGAGTGCGGACTTTATTGCGGAGTCCTGTTCTGTTTCGCTGAACTTCAGCGACAAGAAACTGTCGCCCGCTTTGTTGTAAAACATAACTTCTTTGAAGCTTTCGTTTGCTGACGCACCCATTTCGTCTTCTATTGCATAATCAGTGATTTCAGCCTGCTTCAATGCCCACCTGAATATTTCGAGCGAGTTTTTTGCATTGTCCAGGGCTTTTGAATCCTTTAAAACAACCTCAAGGCCTGAAGCTTCCCCTGACGGCTGTGTTGAAGGCGCAGTTGTTGCCGCAGTTCCGTCCTTGTCAACAACCTTTTCATCTTTTATCAGGCCTGCATAATCCGTGATTTTCTTCCCTTTTTTGTTCAGTTCAACCGCGAATTGCGTCGCATCGCAGAACATTCCGCCCGTGCCTGCACTGTAACCTGTTTTTAAACTTGCGGTTTCATCGCATGCATATTCCCCTATGTCTGCCCAGTTCCATTTCCAGATAAGCCTGTCAAAACCGTATTCCTTGAACGCCTTTTCGCTTGTTGTCCCGTTCATTTTTTCGCACGTGTCAAATGCCGCTGTTCCAGTATCAGGCCCTGTTCCTGTTGCAGGCGCCTTTTCGCAGGTGTCAAAGAATTTTGAATCCGCAAGTTCCGCCGCTGTTACGCTTGGATGCAGCACCCAGACTTTTGCCTTCAAGTCGAATTCCTTTGCGCCTGAATATGCGGCAGGCCTTTTCAAAACAATTTTTATTGTTGTTTCCGCTTTTGCGCATTTTGTCTTCAAGGCGCTCCTGTCAGTAGTCATTTTGATGTTATGGCCGTCTTCCACAATTTCAAATCCAAGTTCAATGTCCCCGGCTTTTTTCTTTGCAGTTTCCTTCAATTCAATCTTGTCTGTTGCCCCGCATGCAGCCAGATTAAGTATCATTGCCCCGTTCGGATACTGCGGTATGAATGCATGTGCCTTTCCGTCCTGCCAATAAATGGAATCCTGCGGCACAAACCCTTTCAGGGAAGAGGCTGCTTTGAGCCAGACAGCCTGTTCATCAAGCGCATTAATGTTGATGCATTTTTCAGGCGCTGCCTGCGGATTTCCAACTGCCGGAGGCAGTGCTCCTGCAAAAGGCGCTCCCTGCATTGCCTGCTGGAAAGGAATCATCCTCATTGCATTCAATAAGCAGGCATCAAGGCCTTCCCCTGCCCCCCAGGCGTCTTCAAGCTCGACCCTGAAAAAGGCTGTTTGTGCCCCAACAGGAGTGCTGTAATTTACCTGTGCTGTTGAATTGATGTTGCTTCTGTAATATGAGCCCATCATTGCCATTCTCAAGCCCATCAGGTTTTCATACGGCAACTGGCTGCCGTAAGGGCATAATTGCTGCCTGTACTGCATGTTCGGAGTTACTTCATATTCAAGCACCTGTGTCATTCCATTTCCCTGCGGCATTTTCTTCTCGCCCATTATGTAAACAGAATCTATTACGGGGCATGCGCCTTCAAAACCGCCCTGCATTGCATAATTCTGCCCATTGCTGCCGTATGGATAAGCTCCAGTATATCCTCCCCCGCCAAGATAGCCCGAACTTGTTCCGCCATAAGAAGAATTTACTCCGGGATAATAATATCCGTTTCCATAATTGCCGTAACCGGTTCCCTGATTTATTGTATTATAATAGCCCTGGCCGTATGGCGCGCTTGCTCCCTGCGGCAGATATGTTTCATTCATTGAGTAATTCGGGCTTGTGAAAGGAGTTCCAGTGTAATTGTACATTGAACTTGTTGGAGTGTATGCCTGCGGAGCGCCGTATCCGGAATTCAGATAGCCCGTTGTTGTCAATGGGGAATAAGCTGAAGAGCCATAGCCTCCAGTATAAGCTCCTGTTGTGGGATCATAAGGCGTGCCAGTTGTTATCGGCAGAGTGTTTCCATAAACAGGGTTTGAAAAATTCAATGTTCCCGGTTTTGCAATATTTGAATACATTCCCATGCCGGACATTCCCGGCTGCCCTGTTACCCTGCATGCAAATTCAACCACCCTGTCTGTTTTTTCAAGGTTCACACCGAGGTGATAGCAGTAATTGTAAATCCTTCCCGGCTGCGGTTCGCCGTAAAAGCTGTTCAGGCTTATTCTCTTTGGCTGCAGGTCAATGCAGTCGTCGCTTATTTCTTCAGGCCTTAAGACTTCCGCAGCCACATCCTTTATTTTTACTGCCTTGTCCTTGCTTCCCTTTATTTTTGCATTTACTGCAACATTAAACAAGCCGAGCTGATAGCCTGATTCTATTTTCACGCTTTCGCTTGTTTCAGGGTCAAGTGTCAATTTGTCCTTTGCGGCAGTCAGGCCCGCATCGGCAGCAAGAGTAATGTCAACTGCTGTTGTGCAAGTGTTCTCTATTTTTATGGAATCCACTCCAAGGGCATAGCTCATGCTTGCCGCGCTTGCATTGTCGTAATACCTGCTCTGGAAAGGAATGTCGGACTGCGAATAGGGATAGGAATTTTGCGGCAGGGAATTGCTTCCGATGTATCCGCCTGATTCAAGCATTGCTGTTTTTCCCGCAAGATTGATTTTACTGCCTGCCGCTGCTTCAAGATATCCGCTTGTTGTTCCTGGCACTGTCGGAGAGCTGTATCCGCTGTAAGCGTCAGTCCCGAATCCGTTATTTGCAGTGGGATTATAGCCGAAGCTTGAATACTGGTCATAGCCCGTGTTGAATGATGCAGGATACAGTGTCAGCCCATCGGGGCTTACCTTTATGCATTCTGAAAGCTCGTTGATGCTTATTGTTGTTGCAAGCTTTGCTGAAATTGTTTCAATTTTCTTTTCAGTAGGGTTTACTGCCTGGAAAACAATCACGGGCTCTGCTTCGGCAGTCCCCTCGTTCGGAGTGAATTCAAGTATAATTGTTGTCCCGTTGTCAGGGTCAAACACAGGCAGCAATGTTGAAAATGTTTTTCCGATTTCCCCCTGTGCAAGCCCCGCATTGCTCGAATCAATTATTTCAAAGCTGCCAATCTCTTCCGAATCCTTCCAGTCGATTTTTGCCTGCAGGTTTTTCAATGAAATGGAATTTCCAGAAACCATGCAGGAATTCAATAATGTCAATTCCATTGTTTTTGTTTCAGTGCCTGTCACAATTTCCCATTTGCCCGGGTCTATTGCCAGGCATTTTGCGTCATCGGCTGCGCCGTTCAACGCAATCCTTATTTCAGTGGGAATATTTTTTACAAATGTCCTTCCGAGGCTTTCGTTTTTTACCTCTATTGCAAGGCTGCCTTTCGGAGTTGCTGTTTTTTCAAGCAGCAGGCCTTTTTCAGTCAGCCTTGCTTTTATAAAAAAATTCAAATCCCCGTTTACAGGGATTTCTTTTGCAATAAGGTCTTCAGGCCAGGAAAATTCAATCAAATCATTTGGCATAATGTCAGCCGACAATGAAGAAATTTTCAGGGGAATTTGCGTTGCATTTTTCACCCTTATCCCGATTTCCTTTTCAAAGGCAGTGGAATTCAGGGTTTCAACAATTTCAGGCGGAGTCACCATCAGTATTTCATTTGTCACCTGCACGGAAATTTCTGCATTTTTATAGCCCGGCTTTGAAGCCGCTATTTTCAGGACGCTTCCGGAATTCGGGGACTGGAGCTTGTAGCCCATTTCCCCCTTTGCATTTGTTTTTCCCGAAAACACAGAGGCATCATTAAGGTAGATTGTGACAGCTGCCTCGCTGACAGGCTTGTTGCCGTCTGTCACTTTGATTAACAATTCATTGTCTATAAGCGGAACAATTGTTTTTGGAAGAAGGGTTATCTGCATTTCCTTTGCAGGCTCGACATCCACAATAATGCTTTCGCTGAAAGCGCTTCCCGTGTCCGAAACAATTGAAATGTCAACCGGGTTTGCCCCGTCTTTTTCAGCAATGAATGTTATTGCCCCGAATACTGCGCTGTTCTTCTGCATGTCGCCTATTTCCTTCTGCAGTTCATAGCCGTTGACAGTGCCTTTTGATTCAAGCCCGAATGCGTCCCTTACAGTGTAATCAAGGAACCTTATGCCTTCCGTTGCATTGGCAATTTTCAGCACGCTCGCAGTGAACAGCTGGTCTGAATTGTTTGAGATTGTAAATGCCAGCTTGTACAAGTTGCCTATTTTCGCCGGATACCTGTCGACAACGCTTGTCTTTATGTTTGTTGAAAGGTCCTCGATTGTATAGCTCTTGCAGAAAAAAGTTCCGCACAAATTGGAAGGCCCGACAGTAAACCTTGCAAGGTTTGCATTTGCATAAAGCGCCTGCTTGTTTGCAGTGGATTCCGCATTTCCAAGCTCCTTATCCGCAGGGAACCTTGCATAACTGGCGCTTTTTCCAAAGCCCCTGTACCATAACTCAACAACATCCCCGAGATTTGCAGTGCCCTTGACCTGGACATCTGCCTCCATTTCATAAATGCCTGCAGAAACATTTTTCCATGTCACATTGGCCCATTTTGCATCGCCTGCCGTCAGGTTTGCAGAATCCTGGCCGTACCCGAGGTCCGGAGTGTACGTAGTTCCACGTACAATGTCCCTTGCAGAGGCCCGTACCTCTTTTATGTAAGCATTGTCCTGCTGCATTGACCTTGTTTTTCCTGTTTCAACAGCCCCTGTCCTGAAATGGATTCCGGCCTGGCCATAGGAAGTTTTTTTGGGTATTTTCAAAAGAAGCCTTGCAGTGTACTGCATGCCTTCAGTCACACTGCCTGAAACAGTTTCACTGCCTGCAACAAGCCTGAAATCAACCTCGAGCCTGGAAACATCCTTTACCATGAAAATTTCTTTTTCAACAGTGCTGTCTGGATCCGGGGCAATTTTTATTGTATGGTAAGGCAGGTAGCCCTCTGCTTCCGCAGTGGCATAAATTGTTTTGTCCGCCCTCAATTCGAATTCAACAATTCCCTCTGAATTAGTTACATCTTCGAACTCAATTTTTTCGTCAAGAATGTTTTTTGCAGTGACTGTGGCATTCTCCAAAGGCGTGCCGTCAGAATCCCTTGTTATTATTTTTATTTTCCCGTACCCTATGCCAAGCGCAATTTTCAATTCGTTTTTCTGCCTTGCAACAAGAGTTATCTGTTCAGATTCTTTTGGCTGGAAGCCTTTTTTTTCCGCATAAACGGAATATGCCGCCAGCGGCAGGTTTGCAAATTCCGCCTTTCCGTCAGAGCCAGTTGTTTTCTGCGCGCCGAACTGTTTCCCGTCTTTTTTAAGGACAAGCTTCACATTCTCAACCGGATTTTCCCTTGCGTCCACTACAGTGACATATACTGTGTTGCTGTTTCCCGGAGTGCTTGCCTCGAGGAAAATTTCATTTACAGTTTCTTTTGCAGTGACATTATTCACTGCGGCAAGCATGTAATTTGGATGGTCAATTTCAAGGCCATAAGCAACACCCACGGCAGCATCGAATTCCGCATTTCCCGCGTCATCAGTGTACTGCGTGTCAAGAGTTGTCCCGTCCTTTTTCAGCCTTGCAACAGCATTTTTTACAGGGCTTTTTGCAGAGGCATCCTTTACAAGGATTTTTATTGTGCCTGTCGACACTGTTCCCATTTCAACTGTAAATGTTATCGACTGGTCTGCCAGAAGCTCTTTTGTTTCATTTTTTCCATCGTAATCCTCAAAGCCGGGCGCATGCACGACAAGATAGTATGTTCCCGTGGGCACATTTGTGAAGGAAACACTGCCGCTGTTTGACGAGTAATCAACCCGTTCCTCAACTCCCGAGCCTTTCAAAAGCCTTGCTGTTGCGCCGACAATTGCGGAGCCGTCCGAGCTTTTTATTGCCGCATTTATTGTTCCCTTTTCCGTCACCACAGGATCAAGGAACAACTGCACGCTTGCATCGGTAATGTCAAGGCTGTTCTGCGTGCTTGTAAACCCGCTTGCCGGCTTTGCAATAAGCCTTCCGCAGTTTTCCGGAATCTGCACTTCCAATTTGCCGTTGTTTGTTGTTTTTGTCTCCGAATAATTTGCCTCTGAATTCGAACAGCCCAAATCAAGAGTAATTTCCTGGAGCAGCAGCTGGCTTGTCCTGTCGTTCATTATCTGTATTGTCCTTGAAAGGAACTGTGCAGCCCTGCTTAAGGAAAAAACCTGTTTTTCCATGTTCTGCCCTATGCTTATCGAGCGCGCCCTTGTTTCATAGCCTGTTTTTTCAACAGTTATATCCGCCTGCCCAATCTGCAGGGAAATCTGTTTTTCCCCGTTTGATTCAGTGAAATAATTTTTTTCTTCCCCTGCTGCAGTTACTGTTATCTGTGCGCCTTCAAGCGGGGAACTGTCTGTTTCGTCAGTAACCAAAAAAGAAACATTCGCCTGTGCAGGCACAAGCATAAATCCTATCAGGAACCAGAGCCCTATTATAATAAGGATAATTATCAGGATAAAAACGGGAAAACTGGGCATTCCGCGGGATTCAACTGCATCAACAACAGGATATAGGTTCAGGCCCCTTTTATCAAGCCAGTCAAGGAAGCCGTAATATTTGTCCTCTATTTTGAAATAAAGGTCTTTCACACCCATGCTGTTTCACTCGCCAACGAATACTAGTTAATTATAATTCTTCTTTTAATTTATTAATTTAACTCCTGCGGCTTTTTCCAGCAATTGCAAATTTTTAGGGTTTTTTCAGCTGATTGGCGGCAGCCTGCAGGCAGTCGGAATCGGAGTTCCGAATCCCCCGCCGGGAATTGTCCTTTTTGAAACGCATTTCCAGCCTTCATCTCCGGGATTTCCCGCGCTGTCCTGCTCCAGAATCGGATTATTGTTTACAAGCCTCACCCTGTATGTCATTTTTCTTCCCTGTTCAATTGTATATGCAGGGTCATTGTCAGTGAATGCAATCACTGCCTCAACCCTTCTCGGCTTTGTGCAATAGCTCCTGTAAGATTCCGGGCTTGAAAAAGGCACAAGCACTTCCCTCGGAGGAATTTCCGGAACAATTGCTGAATCAAACAATTGTTTTTTTCCTGAATTCGGAGGCTTGTTTTCAAGAGGGTCTGTCCTTACAAGTTCAGATTCAATATAATCCGGGCAGTCCCCCAGGGGAGAAGGCTGGAAACTCACGGCAGGCCCTGTGCCTTCGGCAGCAAAATAGCCTTTCTGGCTTGCCTGCTTTGCAAGCGCGCACACCCTTGAAGCAGTAATTTCCGCAATTGCATTCGGCCCTGAATCAGCGCTTCCGGATGCGCTCGGCATGAAATGCGCATTGTAAGTTGCAGGAAGAGGCTGGGAAACGTTATTGCACCAGGTGCAGCCGGAATAATTCAGCGGCATCATTACTTTCTGGGGAACAGGCACTATTCCCGGGTCTCCCGGACAGCCGGTTCCTGACAATTCCTTTGCCGCAGGCGCATTGAAAGGGCTTGTCCTGGGAGCGCAGTAATCCCTATCACACATTCCAAGCTGGAAGGAATTAATTTCTTCTGTTGTTTTATCGCTCAAAAATCCTATGTCGCCTGCTGTCCCCATTATCTGCGTGTCAATGTCAAGATTCGGGGTTTCGGAAAAATGCGCAAACCCCCTGGCTTCTGCAAATGCCTTGAACAATCTCAATGGCACATAAATCCTGAAGGTTGCCTTTGGCAGTATGACATGCCTTACTTCATCAAGTGTAGCGCTGCTTGTTATCACCACTCTTGGCAGTTTTTCATAATCCTCGGGGCTTAGTTTTGTAACATCCAGGTTCACGTAAAACGTGCCCAAAGGGCATTTGTCGGGATTGCCGCCTTCACAGCCGACTACATTGAAAAATTGCTGGTCTGCAATTGTCCTGTTTACAAGGTCTTTCAATACAAGAGTCAGCGTGTCTGTGTTTGAAACATTTTCGACCTGGATGCTGTAAATCTTGAAATTCCATGTGTTTGCAAAATAATATTTTAAGTCGCCGGCAATTCCCGATGCAAACTGCTGTGTGTTGTTCCCCGCGCTTCCGAATTTTGATTCCACAAAATCGTTTATTACTTTCGGCCATTTGTGTTCCTCGGGCAGTTCAAAAGGGTCGTCGCCGCTTTTTGGTGAAACATAATCCGCTGTTTTTTTCCTTAGCGTGTAATTAAAAGTCTGGACAGCATCTGTAACAGCATTGTCTGCAATGGCCTCTATTTTTGCCCGTTCCTCGTTTGCACGGAACATGTCAGACGTTTTCCTCTCGCTTTGAATCATGCTCTGCCAGAGAAGCACAGTAAGAGTAATAAAAAGAAAGCTTACAAGCGCAGTAAACAGGTTAAACCCTTGCTTATTCATCGGAACCGTAAAAGAAAGCCACTAGGAAATATATAAACAATTCCCTGTTTGTCAGCCGGCGGTTATTTTTTCCTGGCCCCATTTGTTCTTTGCAATAAGCACTTCATTGAAATAACCCGTATCAGTGCCTGCAATGCTTTTCACATAATTTTCAAACGGCCTGTTCTGCCTGATTTTTTCCGCAGTGCAGCCAATGTAACCCCTTATTGCAGCATCGCCTTTTGTGTTCCAGTTTGCAGCCATTCCGCAGCCAGCAACTTTCTCTGGCTTGACTGCCATTAGTGCAATTATTTCCTCTTCCGGCACATCATCAAGCAGATCCCCCGTATTTCCGAGCCTTGCCTTTGCAAATGCCATTTCATTCTCCCAGTAGGCAATTACATACTGGTCTGCAGAAGTCTGGCCGAATTTCGGCCTCAATTGCCCTATTTCCTCCAGGCCTTTTTCCGAAAAGTCAGAGCACTTCTGGCTCTCCCACAAATCCGCTGTTTTCGGCTCCCTGAAAACAGCCTTTGCCATCTGGTCAAAAGCGGAATTATCCGCAAGAATCCCGATATTAAATGTCCTGTTTTTTCCCTCTGCGCCCGAAGTTGTAATTTCCAATCTGTATGTGCTGCCTTTTTTCAGTTCAGCAATCCCGTTTACAAATCCCGCGCCCGAAACATACCCGCCCGCACCTTGTGCCTGGCCTGTTGCATTAATGCTTGTTGTTGCAGCGCCCGATTCCGAGCCAACAGCACTCCAATATGCCGACCAGCCAAAAAAACCTGCTAGGTTTGCAAGCGCCCCCCCTGCTATTCCTTTTCCAATATTCTTTGCAAAGCTCCAGATGTTTGCCCCTGTGAACGCCTTTTTCATTGTTGACTTCATTCTCTCCCCGAAGTCCTGCCAGAATTCCTTCTGCCACCAGTATTTCGGCGTGCCTTTGAAACCGTTGGCCCCGTTGAATGCGTCTGAAGATGCTTCTGTCAGGACGCTCTGGCTTAGTTTTTTCTGCTCGACTTCAAGCAGGGCGTCCCCAATAACTTTTTCAACAGTCCCTGTTCCCCTTATTGTCTTGACAACTTCCACTCCGTGGCCTTCAAAGCTTGCGCCAGTATATTTGGCGCTGACCTCATACCTGGTGGGAGTGAGCTTTTCAGTGACTGTCCTGAATGTGGGGGCTGAATTGTTTTTGATTATTGTTGTTTCATATGCAATTGCATCATCAACCGCCTTTTTGAATTCGGGTGCGCTTGGAACAGTTGCTGCAGTTCCATAAAGGTCATCAAAGACATAAGTTATTCCGTCTGCTTTCTTTCCCATCTGTTCCCTTAACTGTGCTTTTACATTGCTTGAAAAAGTATCCGTCATGTTTTTCTGGAAAGCATCTGCCGCGGCAATTGCCTTTGCCTCCGAATCAAAGCTTTGT
>JAQTPU010000120.1 GCA_028712575.1 Candidatus Iainarchaeum sp. | reverse complement strand
GTGAGAGAATCAGAGCAATTGCCGCCGGATTTTTTCCAAAAATTCGTTTTCGGAAATTCCAATCCGGATTGTTTTCCGGCTGCTTTTCAATCCTTTTATTATGCCGACTTCGGCTTTAAGTTTTTTTTTAGTTCCCGAACAAGTTCGAGATTCGCCCTGTTGTTTTCAGGCGCGCTTTTTACCTTGATTTTAAGCTCGTTGCAGTCATTAAAGCCCGCGATTTCAAAGCGCGGAGCATTTGCAATTATTTTTGCCTGGAAAAAAAATTCCTGCATAAAACCAATTTTTTTAAAACCCTAAAGGGATAAAAACAATTTTCCAATGCGCGCATTCATGGTGCAGCGCATTGCAATTGCTCTAATTCAATAAAAAAATAGTTGCAGGCAAGGATTAATAATATATGCCTTTTGCAGATATCTTGTTCGGATAAGGCATGACACGTTACAGGAAAGGGGCAAATGCGGAAAGAGAGCTTGTCCACCTCTTATTTGACAAGGGCTTCAGTGTTATCAGGACAGCAGGAAGCGGCAAAACCTCTCTTCCGGCACCGGATATAATCGCACTCCGTCCAGGCAGGTTTCTTGCTTTTGAATGCAAGGCCTGGAATTCAAAAAACCTTTCAATTCCCATAGCTTCCATGGAAGAATTCCTGGGCTGGTGCACAAGAGCAGGCGTGCAGGCAATAATAGCCTGGAAATATCCAAGGGAAGGCTGGTTTTTCATGAAACCCGAAGTCCTGCACAATACTGGCAAGTTTTATGCTGTTTCGCACAAAGAAGCCGAAAAACACAACCTCTACTTAGAAGTAATAACCGGAATACAGGCGCAATTAAGGTGATATTGGTTTAAATTCAGAAATGGCAAATATAATATCCGTGATTTTTTTGGTCAAGTTTCCAGGCAGATTGAGAAAAGGCAGGTTCAATCCCCTTAACAGAAGAAAAGGGGAAAGGCGCAGGCACACTGAAAATGTGCTTCGAGGCGGAACTTTTTCCCTGCGCGAAAAAGGCAACCTTGTTTTCGGCAATGAAAAACGCGGAACAAACCGGGATAAAAGAAAAAAATAGCTCGTTTTCAATGCATTTTTAATCCTTTTTTTACACAAATTATTTTGCTGATTTTTATGAGAGTTCCTCTTGACGATGTCATTAATGAAATAAAATTCCGCCTGGAAAACAACAAGGATGGGCTAAGGGCAAAAATCAATTTACAGGAAGCATTAAAGGCAATGGAAGATTACAAAAGGCTTCTTGAACAAAAAAAGCTCTAAACTTTTTCAAACCTTTATCTTCGCTTTCTGCCAGTCCTGAATCAGGAGCTTTGCCATTGTTTGTGTGTCTGGCAGGCCGCCTTTCAAAAGCCTTCCTTTCTTTGCAGCAAGTTCCTCCAGAACCTTTTCAGAATCAGTTTCTTCGATTCCAAAATTGCTTTTAATTGCATTCGGGTTTTTTTTGAGAATCCATTCAATAAGCCTTAATGCCTCTGTTTCAGAATCATGAAGCTGCTCGGCATTTTTTGAGCCGACAAGCATTAATTCAAACTCGTTTTTCTGGCTGTAAGGGATTATTCCTGGGCTGTCAATCAGCATTATTTTGCCGCTAATCCTTACAAACTGCTCCCCGCGAGTGAAGCCTGCTTTCGGCGCAACTTTTGCAGCATTTCTCTTTGCAAGCGCATTGATAATGCTGCTCTTTCCAGTATTCGGATAAACGATTATTCCGATTACAACTTCCTTGTTTCCGATTATTTTCCCGATTTCCTCGCGCAGCCTTATTATGCCTTTTCTTTCTGTTGCACTCAAAAATACGCAGGGGGAGATTTTTTCAAGCAGTTTTTTTTCCCGCAAAAGGGTTTCCTTTTCAACCAAATCAGCCTTGTTCAGGACAAAAACAAGCCCCTTTTTCGAATTAATTATTTTTTTTTCAACGCCGAAATTTCTCGTCAATTCGGGAAAACGCGCATCCAGCACTTCAAGCAGCAGGCTGCTCTGCCCCAAAATCCTGTGTAGCCTTACAAAAAAACCTTTCTGCATAAATCCATTATATTTGAGAAGCTTTAAATATTCTAGGAGCGGGGGTTTCTTCTATTTGCCTTATGGCTGGCGAATATGTAAATCCGCCCGGCTTTTGGCACAGGTTATCCAGAAAACCATTCCGCGCAAATTGAAATTTTTATTTAAATAATGCCTTATTTGCCTATGCATGTTAACCGCGCAGAATATGTTTAAAATAGGCTGTGTCTTATAATATGTTATGGCTTGGATGAAACCAAGGGGGTACTCTAAAGAGAGAGTTAACCGCGCGGGAGATATTCTGATTAGCGCTGTGAGCTCTGAAGAAGAAAAGAATGGGGCACTTGGCCTTTTGGATAATTGGAGGGCAATCCACAGTTATCCGATGCATGTCTTTAAAATAAGGCTAAAAAATAAAGCGGAATTTGTTGACAAGAGTTCTTTGACTGCCCAGCGCCTTAAACGTGTTCCTGCAATCATCTATAAACTGAAAAGAAGGTATAACGGGCGCGAGCCAACAATGAAATTGTCCCAAATGCAGGATATTGGCGGTTGCAGGGCTGTTTTATCCGATGTGTCACTTGCCAGAAAGTTGTGTCAAGACCATTATCTTAAAGGCGATTTAAAGCACAAGCGGGTTGGAATGAAAGACTATATCGCATTTCCGAAAAAAGATGGATACCGAAGCATACATTTAATTTATAGCTATTTCAGCGATAAAAGAAAGAAAGAGTATAACGGATTGCTTGTTGAAATACAAATTAGGTCAAAATTGCAGCATCTTTGGGCGACAGCTATTGAAACCGTGGATTTTTTTACAAGGCAAGCCATTAAATCCAATGAGGGCCAGGAAGATTGGATGGATTTTTTTAGGCTTGTTAGCTCTGCTTTTGCCAAAATTGAAAAATGCCCCTGTGTTCCCGGCACCCCTGTTGATGAAAAAGAACTTTATCTTCAAATTAAAAAAAAGGAAAAAGACCTGAATGTTATTACAAAGATGAAGGGTTGGACAAAGGGCATTAGGATTTTTGAAGAGACCATTAAAACCAAACAAGCCGTGCAGTATTTTTTACTGGAGTTGGATATTGTCGGGGAAA
>JAQTPU010000119.1 GCA_028712575.1 Candidatus Iainarchaeum sp. | reverse complement strand
TCCCAGTCGAGTTTTTTCGCGATAAAACCCGTCCCTCCGTGGATAGTGCCCGGCACCCTTATTATCTTGTTCAAATCCATCGAGGTCTGCCTGTCAATGTCGAGGCTTTTTTCCTCGCGCACAAAGGTTACCAGGGAAAGCCAGAATTCCCTGCTTTTTTTTGTTGTAAAAGGGTATAAAATGCCTTTTTCCATGTTCTCAAAAATTTTTTTCTTATGCTCCAGGAATTCCTTTACTTTTGAATCGCGCACTCCTGCAATTGCGGCTATTTTTTCGCTTGGCGCATTTTCAAGCAGTTCCTTAAGGCCGGAAAGCAGTTTTTTTCCCCATCCCAGGGCGGAGGGAAAAGGGCATTCCAGAGCTTTTTTGTTTTCCATAAAGCCGATTGCCTCAAGGTTCAGGTTCGTGCCTGTAAGAAAATCAAGCAGTTCCATTCTTGCAGGCTGGGAAAGCTGCCTGATTGCCTCTCCCCGCAGATGGAAATGGAAGCCCGCAGAGCCTGAAAAGTTTATTGAAATCCCGTCTGTAATGGAAAAATCATTTTCAAGGAATTCGCGCAATTCAAGGGTTTGTTTTTTCGCTTCTCCCAGGCATTCTTCGCAGAACCATTGCTCGACTTTTACCGGGGTTCCGCACTGCGTGCAGAGCTCTATTGCGCCTTTGCCTTCGGCATTGCATTTCGGGCATTTCCAGGAATCATGAACCTGCTTGCAGGGGGTCTTGATGTCGTCTGCATCAAATTCATATACGATGTCTCCGGCAAAAAATTCCTTTGCCTGCATAGGCCTTGCGGAAGGCTTTTTGTAAAGCGCTGTCGAATAAGAAACGAAAAACGGGGCTTCTTTCTGCAAAAAGGCATTGAATCCGCCTGCAGAGGAAAAAGACAAATGCCTCTGGGTTATTTTCCTGCCGAATTCCCCTATTCCAAATTCCCTTGTTTCGGGCTCGGGGGGATCGGAAATAAAATTCTTTTTGTAAAAGTCAGCGAAATGCTTTTTCAAAAATTCCTGTTCGTCCATAAGAATCATTTTTTCGGGATTAAAATTGCGCAGCAATTTTCTTCTTTTCCCAAGGCTTTTCCTGCTTGGAAGAAAAGGCTTTTTTGTAATAGCCCAGCGGGTGCTTTTCCCCGCATTCTTCATCCGTACAGAGGCCCGCCTCTTTTATTTTGGCGCAGCTTGGCGGTGAAAAATTCTGCTTTACAAGCCTGTCAACCTGGTAGCGCGTCATTTTTTCGTTAAAATTCGGTGTTTTTGCAAACAGTTGTATTATCTGTTCTTTTGGCAGGCCGATTGAATTCAAAAAAGCCGCAATATAAAACCTGCCGGAATGCTGGAGGTTTTTTCCCTCCAAAAGGGAATTGTACATTGACTGCATGCAGCTTGGGAAAATGCCTGGGTTTGCTGTTCCGGACAGCTTGAATTCAAAATCCCTTTTCCGGGAAACTGCTAGCTGCTGCTGGAACTGCCTTGCAGAGATTTTCAACGAATTCGGTATTCCTTCAAGAGGCACGGGCAGTGAATTGTAAACCTGCGAGAAAACGATTTCCGAAACAAACGTGTAAAACAGGCCTTCTTTCAGAAAGACTTTTCCCTTTGAAACAGCCTGGTTTACCAGCTTCAAAGAGGCGTGCTTGAAAGGAATCTTTAAAAAATCCTGCAGCGGAAGGGAAAGAAAAAAATTCTTGTCTTTTATGACCTCGAATTTCACTCCGGATTCGCGCAGCAGGTCAAGGGCTGTTTCCTGCTTGTGCTTTTCAAGGTCGATGTATTTCAGGAAGGTTTTTGAAAAAAGCATTGCAAATTTTTCATTAAGAAAAGTGTCTTTTTGCAGCGAAACAAAAATTTTTGCAATCGGAAAGGCGAGTATTTCCTGCAGGAGAAGGCCGCTTGAATGAATCTGCATTGAATAATCCCTGTTTTTTGCCGCAGCAGTTACCATTGCCCCAGCCCTTGAAACAATCTCTTCAGGCAGTTCCTCCAGGGAAAGGTTGTTCCCGCGGATAATTTTCTTTGCCGCATTCGTAAAAGGGTATTTCTGTGCAAACTGCAGTTCCGAAACAAGAGCCATAATGGAAATAAGGATTGGAAAAAATAAAAAGGGAATGCAAAGGGGTTTCCGCCAATAAGGAACTGCATTACCTGATTTTCAATTGTTTTGCCCTTCTATGGTAATACAGGCCAATTGCAATGCAGGAAACCAGTATTACCGCGGCCAAAATCACAACGGCAACAGGCTGGCCGAACAAAGTAACAGGCGGATTATAAGAACTTGTTGCAAAAGAAATGCACATCCCCTTCCTGCATTTTTGTGCATAACCGCAGGGAGTGCCGTCAGAAACCAAAAAATAAACACACCTGTCGCCAATACAAGACTCCTTCGTGCAGGGGTTCTTGTCATCACAGCCCTTATCACAAGTCCTGCTCTCCCTCAAAGACTGATTCAAAACAACAGGAACAGAAAAAACATTTTTATCAACAACCCTTTTCGGAACAGAATAAGAAAAACTGGTCTCCCTGCCCAATTTTCCCACAGCAACAAACTCTATCACAGGATCCGGCTGCAAAACAACAATCTCATCAGAACTAACAATCTCGGACGAATTCTGCGCAACAGCCTTGGGAACAATGTCCAGCAAACTCAAACCGCCCAGCATCAAGTTGTTCCTGTTGACAACAGTAATAGTCACAGTAGTCCTGTAACTAAAATCAGCCATCTGGCTGACAGTCACGGCCCTCCGCAGCAAATAATTCGCCTGGATTGCATTCGCCTGCTCAATCAACTGGTCCAGGCCGTTTTCCAGCAGGATTTTGCTTGCCTGTGCAGCAGTCGGAGTGGCATCCTGGAACCACTGGTCAACAATGCTGCCCTCTATCGGAGGAGGGACATAACACTTTCCGCAATCCTCAAAACAGGACTCACAAGACTCATCCGCAGAACAAACCCCGTCACCACAAATCTTTGCGCAGTCCTCCGGACAAGTATCAATTGTTTCAGAACCGGAACAAATGCCGTCGCCGCAAATCTGCATGCAGTCCTGGGGGCAGGTTGCAGGGCTTTCTCCCAGTTCGCATTTTCCGTCCCCGCAATAACCGCCAGTACTGGCTGG
>JAQTPU010000118.1 GCA_028712575.1 Candidatus Iainarchaeum sp. | reverse complement strand
GGGCAATGAAGAACTGGTTCTGGACTATTTTTTTACAAACTCGGACAAAAGCATTTTTGCGCTGAAAAACGTGCCTGCCGCAGTTCAGGCCTATTTTTACATGGGAATAAGCAGGTTTCCGGGCGTCAGGGAAAGGTTCATAAAAGTCCTGCAGGAACAGGGCTGCTTTGAGGCTGTTGCAGAGGCAGTGAAAACCGGGAACTGCACGGAAAATGCAATGCGCAAACTGTCTGATTTTGCAAGGGAAAAAAACAGGAACGTTTTTTTTGATTACGGGCACTGGTCATCGGGTGAAAGCGGGACGATTTTTTTTGTTTCGGAAAAAAACCCGATTTATGCAACTGAAATTCAGCAGGACTTTTATTTTCCCCTCACAACAATGGAGCTTTCAACAAGGTATTCAAGAAAGTTCAGCATTGAAGGGGTTTACTGGGACCCCGAACTCATGAAAACCGAGTTTGCTGAAGAGGCAAAAAAAACAATTGCAAAAAACCTTGGATTGTATGAAAACGGGTTCGGCCTTCTTGCACAAAAAATGCGCGAAAAAAACGAGAAACAGGAACTCCCGGAAAAAGTTTCAGTGCTCGATTCCCTAAGGAACCTTATTCCGATTGCAACATACACAACAGTCATTCTTGGCGGAAATACAAGGGCTGTCCTTGAACACTTCAAAAAGCTCCTTTCATGCGGGGACAGCTTCACAAAGGAATACGCCGAAGAATGCATGAAGGAAGGCGCAAAGATTTTTCCCGAATATTACTCCGGAATGGCTCCGGCACAGGGGGCAATTGACAGGGAAAAAAGGCTTTCCGAATACGCAAAAAAAGAATTCGGAAAAAAATTTTCAAGGGCAAAGGAAAACATAAAAATGTTCCTTGACCTGCCGGCAGAAGAAACAGCACTGGCACAAATTTTATATCCTTACTGCAACATCACTTTTGAAGAATTATTCGGCAGGGTTTCCGGGCTTAAAAAGCAGGAACGCGAAGAAATATTCCGGATTGCCACTGAAGGCAGGAAAAACAGGGACCCGCCGCCAAGGGGCTTTGAAACAAGGCCGGCCATATTTGAAGTGGAAGCCCCCTGGTCCTTATGGAAGGATTTCAAGAGAAACAGGATGAACCTGCGCTTCCACCAGCCAATGCGCGGCCTGTCGGGATTTGAAATTCCCGACCTGATAAAAGGGTCTGCAATAGAAAAAGACTACTGCGATGCAATGCAAAAAACATCCGATTTGATAGAAAAGGTATTCCAAAAATACCCCGCGCTTTCAAAAACAGTTGCAGCACAGGGAAACAAAAAAAGATTCCTGCTGTGCATGGGCGCAAGGCAATTGACTGTCCTGGCAGAATTAAGGACATGCGGAGAAGGGGATAAAGGCTACAGGAGAATAGCAAGCAGGATGATAGAGCTTGCAAAGGAAAAAAAACCAGAACTCTTCGCACACATACAGGATAATTACAAAAAGTAGTGGCAAAAATGGCAGGCAAAATCCGGAGCAGGCTAAGGGATTGAGGAAAAAATAAAAAAGCGGCCAAGGCCGCTGCAGGGAAAAGCATTATAATTAAAAAAGGAAAAAGCGTTAAATTTGTCAAATCGGATTGGGAAGTGTTGGCTTGGGAACAATAGAGGATTACCTGAAAAAAGTGCAGCCCCTTGCGGACAGGGAAATGGAAAAGGTTTTTCCGCGGACAATAGGAAAAAAATGGCTTGAATATGCGCTTGACAGGGCGGATTTTGCATATGACGAGGAAACGCTTACAAAAGGCGCTGCAGAGCCAATCTGGGATTTGCTTGACAGGGGAGGAAAAAGGCTAAGGCCTGCCCTTGTAATGCTCGCATGCGAAGCAGTAGGCGGAAAAAAAGAACTCGCCTTGAAAATGAGCCCGCTTGTTGAACTTATACATAATGGGACTTTGATTGAAGATGACTGCGAGGATTCCTCTGAAACAAGGCGCGGCAAAAAATGCACCCACCTGCTTTACGGCATTGATGTTGCAGTGAATGACGGGGCCGCAATGTATTTCATTCCATTGACACTGCTTTACAGAAACCCTTACAAGCTCAAGGAAAAGCAGGTAAGGAAAATTTATGATTTGTATTCGCAGGAAATGCTGCGCGTCAGCATGGGCCAGGCAATGGACATATGGTGGCACAGGGGAAACAAGACTGAAATTTCCGAGCAGGAATATCTGCAGATGTGCGTTTACAAAACAGGCGTGCTTACAAGATTCTCTGCAAAGCTCGGCGCAATAATAGGGAATGCAAGTGAAAAACAGGAAAAAGCGCTTGGAAAATTCGGGGAAACAATCGGAATTGCATTCCAGATACAGGACGATATTTTGAATTTGGCAGGGGAGGAATTCCAGAAGGGAAAAGGCATTGGCGAGGATATTCACGAGGGGAAACGGACAATAATGGTCCTGCATGCACTGCAGCATGCGGGCGAGCCGGAAAAACAGAGGCTTATTGAAATCCTGAATTCCCATCCGACTGAACAGGCAGTTATCAATGAGGCAATTGAAATAATAAAAAAGCAGGACTCGATTGAATATGCAAGGGAAAAAGCAAAGGCGCTTGTGAAAGCAGCCTGGAAAAAGCTCGCGCCCGCCCTTAAAGAAAGCGCGGCAAAAAAAACACTCAAGGATTTTGCGGATTACCTGATTGAAAGGAAAATTTAAACCCAAAGAATTTCTATTCCCGATTTTTCCAGGATTCCCTTTACCCTGTTTTTTTGTTCCGATTTTCCCAGGCCTTTCTTGTCGGCAACAATCAATTTCGGGGCTTCAACCGAATTTGAAGCCATTTTCCGCAGCGAGGAATCTGTAAAAAACGGCAGTGCATATTCGGCTGCAATGTGGGAAAACGCAAGGTTCCCGTTCAAAACGCGTTTTGTGAAGCCGGGAGCGTAATGGCCGCCCCCAATTCCCAGGCAGGGAGTTGCGCTTGAAACGAGGGAAGTTTCCTGGAGAATTGTTTCGCAGACTGCCTCCGCAGGCTTGCGCAGAGGCCATTCTTTTTCAGTGCTTCCAAGCTCGATAAAAACAGCCGGCTGTTCCAGGAAAGGCCCGTGATGGGTTGCTTCAAGGCAGACTTCAAACCCGCCGAGTGATTTGCCTGACTGCTGTTCTTTCAGGGAAAGAAGGTAATTGCGCGAGAGAAAGGCGCTTGCAGGCACTAGTTCG
>JAQTPU010000117.1 GCA_028712575.1 Candidatus Iainarchaeum sp. | reverse complement strand
ATAGAGAACGTTTCAATTTACATGAACGATTCCGTAATGTTCGATGAATTCCTTGCGCACAGGCTCGGCCTCCTGCCTGTAAAAACAGACGTAAAAGGCTACAAGCACGGGGACAGCGTAAAGCTTGTCCTTGAAAAGGAAGGGCCATGCACTGTCTACAGCAAGGACATCAAGAGCACTGACCCGAAAATAGATATTGCAGACAAAAAAATTCCGATTACAAAACTTGAAAAAGGCGAGAACCTGAAAATAGAAATGGATGCGGTAATGCACACAGGAAAGGAGCATGCAAAATGGCAGCCCGCAATAATCGCATACCAGGAAGTTGCGGCAATAGAATCGACAAAGGACTGCAATGCATGCGAGGAATGCGTAAAAATCTGCCCGAAAAATGTCCTGGAATTAAAGGCAAAAAAAGTAGTCCTTACAGACCCCTTGGGCTGCATTCTTTGCGGAGCCTGCAGGGACGCATGCAGGGAAAAAGCCCTGAAAATAAACATTGAACCCGAAACATTCCTGCTTATGCTGGAAACGCACGGGCCCCTGACAGCGAAGGAATGCCTGTCGCTTGCTGTAACAGCGCTGAAAACAAAGGCAAAAGAATTTGAAAAAGCGGTTGGAAAAATAGATTAAGGTGGAAAAATGTTATCAAGTGCTGAAAAAATTGAATGCAGGGGTTCCGGAGCGGTCAAACGGGCGGGACTTAAGAGGCCTTTTCTTTTGAAGAAAAGCCCTGGGAAAAGAAGCTTTTGCTGCGCAAAAGCGGTTTTCCAGGATTATTATTTTGAAAAAAATTGCTGGAGCAATCCCGCGGCTTAGTGCCTTCGGGGGTTCGAATCCTCCCCTCTGCACTGCAAGTTGCCCAAAGAAAAGAACGAGAATTTTGGATGAACAAGTGAAAAATTGAATGTGATTTGTATGAAAGTAACAGGCCCTACAAAACTGGAAACCAAAAAAATAATCGCGGAACTGGAAAAGCAGGCCAGGAAAAGCGGGCAGGCACTCTGGCTTGACCTTGCGGAAAGGATAGCAAAGCCGCGCAGGCAGAGGCCGGTTGTAAATGTCTGGAAAATTGAAAGGCTTGCAAAAGTCCTTGACAAGAAAATACTTGTAGTTCCGGGAAAGGTGCTGGGTTTCGGGGAATTAAGCCGCCCTGTCCAGGTTGTTGCGCTTGAATATGCCCCGGATGCAAAGAAAAAAATTCTGGAAAAAGGGACTGCAATGACAATCAGAGAGGCGCTTGGGAAAAAAATAAAGCCAAGGGAAATGGCAATTGTCAAATAAAAAAAAAGTGGTGCTTATGGAAAAAACGATTATTGATGCCGACGGCCTTGTGTTCGGAAGAATGGCAAGCATTGCGGCGCAAAAAGCCCTTGAAGGAAAAGATGTTGAAATCATTAATGCTGAAAAGGCTGTCCTTTCAGGGACAAAAGAGGATGCGGAAAAAAAGTTCAACCGCTGGCTTGGAATGAGAGGCAAGGGAAATCCCGAAAAGGGGCCGCAGTACAGCAGAATGCCTGACAAGATTTTAAGGAATGCCGTAAGGAAAATGCTTCCGAAAACCCAGAGAGGCAAAACAGTGCTTGAAAAGGTCAGGGTTTTTATAGGGGCTCCTGAAGGCAGAAAAGCAAACACTGCAATGGAAAGCGCAAAGCCTAAGAATCTGAAGAAATTTGTTGTGCTTGGCGAAATCTGCAGGCTATTGGGCGCGAAGTGGTGAACATGGTTAAAAAGAAAAGAAAAAAAATCAGGACAGGAATAAACGTAAAGTCAAAAAAGAAAAAAGCAGTCGTAAGGGGAGTTATTACCAAGGGAAAGGGCAGAATAAGGGTAAACAAGATTTTATACCAGAATTATTATCCGCCTTATGTGAAAGAATTTGTCGAAGAGCCTGTCAATATAGCGGGAAACCTGATAAAAGAGGTCGACATTAACCTTTATGTGAGGGGCGGGGGCTTTATGGGCCAGGCAACTGCGGCAAGGACTGCAATTGCAAAAGCGCTTGACGAATATTTCAACGATGAAAAATTAAGGAAGGCGTTTTTGTCTTACGACAGATTGCTGCTTGTTGACGATTCAAGGAGAAAAGAAACAAAGAAGCCGTTGGGAACCGGTGCAAGGAAGCACAAACAGAAGAGCAAAAGATAAATGGAGAATATTTGGAGGAATTTTTTATGATGGTGCCTGTAAGATGCTTTTCATGCGGCAAGGTATTGGCAAGCTATTACGAGGACTTTGCAAAAAGGGCCAATGCTGGGGAAAGCGCGGAAAAAATACTTGATGAAATGGGAATTACGAGGTATTGCTGCAGAAGAATGCTCCTGACGCAGATTGACCTGATTGACGAGATAATGCAGTATAAAACTTGAGATTAAGTGATTCAGATGGAAGAAAAAACACTATTGCCGCTCGAAAGATACCTGAAGACAGGTTCGCATATAGGGACGCGGTTCAAGACAGGCGACATGCAGAGATACATCTTTAAAGTGAGGAAAGACGGGTTGAAGGTGCTTGATGTCGAAACAATAGACAAGAGGATAAGGATTGTCGCGGAATTCCTGAATAATTTTGAACTTGCAAAAATAATGGCTGTTTCAAGGAAGACTTACGGGCATGCGGCAGTAAAAAAATTTGCGGAAGCAACAAGCTCAAAATTCCTTACAGGAAGGTTTATGCCCGGCACATTCACAAACCCGAACGCAAGGGGCTTCCTTGAATGCGATGTGATAATTATTACAGACCCTGAATATGACAAGCAGGCAATACAGGAGGCTGTAAGAAAGAGAATCCCTGTAATTGCATTGTGTTCGACAAACAATTACCTTGAAAATATAGACCTTATTATTCCCATAAACAACAAGGGAAGGAAAAGCCTTGCGCTTGCGTTCTGGCTTATTGCAAGGGAGCTTTTGAAGTTAAAAGGCGCAATAAAAAAAGACGAGGAATTCGTGACTCCTGTGGAAGAATTCGAATACCAGCTGAAGGCGGGCGAAGAGGAAAAACCGCTTGAAGAAAAGCCAATGCAGTCGAAAGGCAGGGGCAAAAAGCAGGCTGGAAAAAGGCCTTTCAGAAGAAGGTTTGAAAGCAGGGGAGACGACGGCTACTGATTATGAATGTCAGGGAATCTGCAGTAAAAGGGCTTTTTTATCCGGGGCAAAAAGAGGCGCTGGAAAAGCAGATAACCGGTTTTTTCAAAG
>JAQTPU010000116.1 GCA_028712575.1 Candidatus Iainarchaeum sp. | reverse complement strand
CCAGAAAAAGCCCCTGATTGAAATCAGCCATTCGCAGTTCAAGGGAATTGCTATTTCCGGAAAAAAATTTTTGAAATGCAAAGAGCAGGAGCTTGTAAGCCTGCTTAAGGGCCTGGGAATGCAGAATGCCGAAGTTGTGCTTTCCGAGCCCACGACAATTCCAAAGGTGCTCCAATCGCTTGATGGAAACATTGTTTACAAAAAGGCCCTTGTTTTCAATCCTTTTGAAGGATACGGCCTTGAATTTTTGAAGCAGCAGGTTTTTTCCCTGCTTGACAAAATCCTTGTTTATACAAAAAAACCCGGCCAGGAAGCTGACCTTAAAGACCCGCTTGCAATGAAAAAAGGCACTACCATAGGCGGGATTGCAGGGCATTTGCACAAGGATTTTGCGAGAAACCTGAAATATGCAAAGGTCTGGGGCAGCACAAAATTTCCAGGGCAAAGGGTTCCGAAAGAATACGAGTTAAAGGACGGCGACATTGTCGAAATTTACAGCTGACTATTTCTTTTTTTCTTCCGCAGGCTTTTTTTCCTTTCTCAAATAGTTGACTGCAAGGATTATTGCAACAATGCCTATTATTGCTATTGCAATTGTTTCAAGGGCCCCTATCCCGTATGGCGGGGAGAATTTCACCTGTTTTTCAAGTATATGGAAGCCGTTTGAATCGGAAAAAGAAGTTTGTATGATAATTGTTTTTTTGTCGAATTTGCCTGGGTCGACATAAAAGCTGAATTCCTTTTCAATTTTTTCCTTGGGAAGAAGAGTTCCCAGCTGGAAAGAAGGCTCTTTTGAGTCAAGGCCGCGCATTGTGATAAAATCAATTTTCAGGCCGTGTATTGCTTCGCTGCCTGTGTTTGTTGCCTTTACCCGTATGTTTCCAAAGTTCCTTTTTGTTTCAGGCAGGCCTGTTTCAACAAGCACAAGAGTGGGAAGCACCCTTATGCTCGTGCTTGCAAACTGTGAATTATTGTCGCCAAAAACAGCCGTAATTGACTGCGCCTTGTCTGTGCTCCGCAGTGCAATTACAAGCAGTTCCGTGTCGCTTTTTTTTCCCGGCTCTACAACAACCTGCCTTGCGACTGCCTGCTGGATATTTCCGCTTTCAATGAATGCTGTCGAATCATCCGTCTTTATTGTCAGCGTGACTTTTTGTGCAACTGAACCTGAATTGAAAAGCGAGAGCGTCAAATAACCTGTTTCTTCGGGGTACAAATCAAGTATTCCGCCCTGCTTTCCTTTCGGGCTTAATCCCGCGAGTATCTGTGCATCCGCAACTGAAAAGACAAAAACCAGCATTAGAAGCATTGACAATTTTGCAGTGCTTTTCTTATTGAAAATCATTTTTTTCCCCCTCATTATTTACAGAAACAAGCGAAGCCAGTTTTCCCCTGTTCCTTAAAATTACGATTATTATCAGCACCGCGATTATCAGCACAGCCGCTGTTATGAGAAGGTCAGTGTTGATTGCCGGCTTTTGCTCTGCAAAGCCGTCAGTGTAAATTGCAAGTGCATTCTTTTTTGCCTTTTCCGCAAAGGAACTTGCTGTTTCAAAATTCCCGTTTTTGAAATATGCAGTTGCTTTCTGCCAGTTTTCCCTAAGCAAGGAAACCTGTTCCGAGTTTTGCCATTCGTCTGCATTTTCCTCTGCAAGAATGTATATTATAAGGTCTGAGAGGCTCTGGTAGCCTGTCTTGTCTATTATTGCATTGTCCTGGCCGTACATTACCTGATAGGAACTGTTTCTTTTTATCCTTGTTTCAAGATTGTCTGCGAGTGTCTGTGAATGCGCAATTGAATCGTCAAAGGCGTTTGAAATGCTTTCATTGAGGTTTGTTGAAGCGGTTGAAATTGCTGAAAGATACGCCAGTTCTGCTGGCGGGCTTGCCAGGCTTCCCAATGATTTTTTTGTTTCAATAGGCAGGCTTGTCTGTGCAATTCCCTGTTTCAGCTTGTCTGAATCCAGGACATAAACAGTTTTTTTTGCGTCCAATTCCTCTATTTCCGAGAAAACATTGTCAAATTTTGCTTTCAGCGTATCCAGGGCCGCAGTGTCGGGATTGTTGTAAAAAGAATTTTCGTATGCGCCTGCATCGCTTATGTCCCTGCTCAACTGCGCCGCGCCCTTGTTCATTTCCCCGAGCCCTGATTTTATTTTTGTTATAAGCGTGAGAAGCGCAGGGCTGTCTTTTAATTCCGCCTCAACTGTCGAAAGGTCAAGGCTTGCTTCGCTCTGCAGCCTTAATGCAAGGTCGTTCATTCTTTTTGAATTAAGGGAATTGAATATCCACTGGTCCTGCTGGACAGCGTTTTTTTTGAGATTGTCGAAATTATACAAAAAATAGCCTGTCTTTATGAGGTCTTTTCTCAGTGTTTTTGAATCGGGAATTGCCGCGCTGTCAGCTGACACAGGAACAAGGCCTGTAAGGGAGTCCCCGCCTGTAATTGCCACTGCCCAGTAAGCCTTTGACTGCGAACTGATTTTTACATTCGGGGAAATTTCCGCGGATTCCCCCTGCAAAAGGAAATTGTTTGTTTTTGAGGCAAAATCAAGCGCTTCCTGGCTTGAAATTGCGGCAAAAGAAAACTGCGCTGAAAGGAGAATGCAGAAAACCAATAAAAAATGCCTTTTCATCAGACAATATAATGTAATTTTTCAATAAAAAGCTTTGGTTTTTTGAATTTGCGTTCATTAAGCGGGTGATTTTTGGTTTGTGTTGGCGGGTTCAACAAGTGTTTTAAATTAATTGTTTCAATTAAAGTTATTATAGTGAAGCACGCATGAAAGAATATAAAAATCAAATTCCTGTTTCTTTGCCCGTGATGGTAAGCAAGGAAGGAAAATGGTTTGTTGCAGCCTGCCCTTTGTTGGATATTGCTACACAAGGAAAAACTGAAAAGGAAGTAAAGGAAAACATGGAAGAACTAATACAAGAATATTTTTCTGATCCCGACACAGTGAAGCCAACTGCCAGCCAAATTTTGTCTTCTTCTGTTTCTTTAATCAATGTTCCTGTAAAAGGGGTTTCTTTGTGCCAAAGCTCCAGCCTTTAAACAGTTAAAAGTAATAAAAATTTTGGAAGCAAACGGTTTCAAGCAAGTACGTTCAGCAAAGCACATCACTTTCAAAAAAACCGATTCCGAAGGAAAGGTTTTGACAACCTGGGTGCCGCACCACAAAGAAGTGACAGTGTTTGTAATCAAATAT
>JAQTPU010000016.1 GCA_028712575.1 Candidatus Iainarchaeum sp. | reverse complement strand
ATACGCAAAAACCCCCTAAAGGCGGCCTGGTAAGGTTAAAAAGAACATGGTTTTTGTATTAGGCGAAAAAAATGAGTAAAGGGGCACAAAGGAAAAAAACAGGGAGAAACGCGGGCGCGCGCTGGGCAGGCGTAAGATTCTGCGGGCTTGTTGGTTTTACAGCGATAAAACACAGGGGATTATTGAGGAACACGCTTGCACCGGCAATGCCAAAAATCATGGAATTGCTGGAACAAGGAAAAAACAAAGAAACTGGCATGCTTGTACAGCCTGTTCTGGTAAGGTTTGCAACAATCTTTGCCCTGAGGGCAATTCCTGCCAAAAGCATTGCCGGCAGGAAAAAGGCTTTGGAAATCATGCAGAAAATTGCAAGAAAAAAACCAAAAAAGGGAAACATACAAATATACGAAACAGACCTTGATGCTTTTTTGGATGTTATTCCGGACAGAAACAATGTAAAAAAATTCATTGAAAGATTTGTCATTAATTATTATGAAATCGAAAAGTGCGCCGCAGAAATTGTGCGGGAATACGCGGCTGCGCGGGAAAAATGAACGGAATGGTTTTAATGCCAGGAAAATTTAAAATTGCGAAGCAATTTTATCTTTCCCGGGGCGCCTTGCAAACCCTTCAGTTTGCGAGGCATCACAAAACTTCGTTTTGCAATGTTCTTTTTAAAAGAAAGGCTTTTTTATGGATTTGTTTTTGTTGAGGATTGCCGTTCTCCTGGCGGGCTGCGGGCTGGGCGCTGCCCAGGATGCAAAGTCGGGGATTATTTCAGACAAAATAACCTATTCAATGGTTGTTCTCGGAATAATTTTCAATCTGGCCGAATTAAACTGGATTGGCCTTGCAATGGGCGCGGCTGTTTTTGCAATAGGCTATGCCATTTATTATTCCGGGAAAATAGGCGGCGGGGACGTGAAGCTTTTCACGGGGATTGCGCTTCTGCTCCCTTTCTTCGGGGGAAAAATCTTTGTAATAAGCGTGCTTGTTGAAGCCGCAATAACCGCAGTTATTTTTTACTCTGTTTTTTTCATAATAAAATACGCAAGAACCGGAATCAGCCTGAAGGAAAACACCCAAGGCATAAAAAAAAGCATTGTTTTCGGAATAATTTTTGCAGGATTTTTTTATTTCTGGATTGCAACAGGGCTTTTGCCCTTGCATTCCCTTGTGCTGCTTGCGGTTGCATTATGCCTGGGGCTTGTTTTTCTTGCGCTTGAAAAAGGCATAAGGAAAAACTTTTTTTTGAAAAAAATAAAGCTTGCGGAACTGGAGGAAGACGAGGTAATTGCATCGGAATTCCTTGATGAAAATGCAAAAAAACAGCTTGCCTTGCCTGCAAAAGGGATTATCGGGGAAAAAGAAAAGCAGAAGCTTTCAAAAGCGGGAATCACTGAAGTTCTTGTTTACAGGAACCTGCCGCCTTTCGGCCCTTTTATCCTGATCGGGGCAATAATGGCGCTTGCGTTTCCCGGATTTTTCGAAATAATCATCTGAAAGAAACGCCTTCCACACGGATTGCTGCAGGCAGGTTCAGTGCGCCGTCTATTTCAAATTTGCATGGCAAAAATTTTTCTATTATTGAAATGTTTGTAAGGCAGTGCTGTGAAAGCCTTGGAACGCGGATTTCGGAAGCGCCTTTTGCAAGCGCCATAAACACAAGCAGCTGGTCAGCGCAGTGGCTGTCAACAGCATTTCCCGAAGAAAGCTCTTCAACAAGCTTTTTTGCCGCTTCCTCGCCAACAAGCTCCGACTGCCTGCCTTTTTCACCCAAAGCGTTTGCCCCGAGGGAAGTGTTTTCAAAAACAGCAAAGAGGTCGATTGCGCTCCCTGTTGTTTCCTTTATTTCCTGTTTTGAGGACAGGCGCTCAACCCAGTCCGCATCCGGAAACTTTTCAAGAAGGGTTTTTTTTGCAGACCTTGCCTGCCTTGCGGAAACCTCCTGCGGAAGGCCTGAAGAAGAGGAAAAGCATTCGAAATGCGAAAAATTTTCAGCCTTTGAAAAAACAAGCGGTTTCAGGGGAAGTTTTGAAGGGGAAGACCTGAAAAAAACCCTTCCGCAGCCTTTTGGAAAAAAGCCCTGGGCAAGGACTTTTGCCTCAAACCTTGCGCCTGCTTTTTTCAGTTTTGGAAACAGGGCATTCTGCAGAAAACAGATGCTGGGAGCAAAGGCAACATCAGTCCCTCCGGAAACATGGAAATCGAGGGAATTTTTCAGGCCGAGCGGCAGGAGCTGCTGGAGGAAAAGGGAAATGGCGCCTGCAGTGCCAATGTTCACATTGAATTTTTCCGGAACAATTTTTTTCGGGGAAAAAAAAATATCTGTGCTGCGGGGAAAGTTTCCCTTTATTTCCGCTTTTGAAAGCGCAGCAATTGCATTCACTGCAGCAAGGTGCTGGGCCTTCAGGCCGGGGGCAGGCCTGCCTGCGCGGACATTGAAAATATGGACCGGCTTTTCAAGCAGTGCGGAAAGGGCAAGGGCTGTGCGGAGAACCTGGCCCCCGCCCTCTCCCTGCGAGGCGTCTATTTCAATCAACTCCGGCATTTGTACACCTTGAATACTAAAATTATTAAAGCATATTTTAATATTCTGCAACAATAACCAATTATTTCAGGAAAGCATTTCCGAAAAAAGCGCAAAGAAGATCCCGGCCTGGCCCTGGCTTTGCAGAACATTAGGAATAATAACCCTAATTTTCAATATGTTGTAATGCGGGTTTTGGTTACTGGAAGCAGGGGCTTTGTAGGAAACTGCCTTGTTGAAGAGCTTAAGATGAAGGGATTCGAGGTCAAGGAATTTGACCTTGTTCTTGGAAACGACCTTCTTGATGCAAAACAGTGCGAAGAAGCTGCAAAAGGCTCTGACATTGTTTTTCACATTGCGGCAATAATCGACGAAACAAACCCGAAAATGCAGGCAATAAACGTGGAAGGCACCAGGAATATTGCAGAAGCGAGCGCAAAGGCGCGTGCAAAGCAGTTTATTTTCATGAGCAGTGTCGGAGTGCATGGAAAGGTGAAGGGCATTGTAAATGAAAATTCTGCAATACTGCCCGAAACAAGATATGAGCAGAGCAAGGCTGATGCGGAAAAAATAGTGCTTGATTTCCAGGAAATGATGCATATTACTGTTTTGAGAAGCGCTTTTGTAATGGGCCCGAAGAGCAGGGAATGGGCAGGGATAATAAAAATGGTCAGTTCCGGAAACCCTATTCCAGGCAGCGGAAAAAATTTTTTCCAGACAATTTTTGTAAAAGACCTTGTTTCCGCGCTTGTTTTTGCAGCAAACAACAGCAACTGCTTCGGAGAGACTTTCATTGTTGCGGGAAAGGAAAAGCCCACATTAAGGGAATTTGTCGAATTGATACGGAAAAAAACCGGTGTCCATGGAGAATTAAAAAGCGTTCCGGAAGGAATTGTGAAAACAGCTGGCTTTTTCAATATGCTGAAAAACCGTGCAACTGGAAAAAAAAGCCTTTTCGAACCCGCATATATCGGCAGGATACTGCATGACAGGAATTATGACACAAGCAAAATAAATAAATTAGGATGGACACCAAAATACTCACTGGAAAAAGCACTGGATGAAACAATTGCTGGACTGAAAGGTGATTAAATGCCCATAAAGAGATTGTTTGAAAGAATAAGGGCAAGGTTTGGAGGAAGACAAGTGACTCCGAAACAATATGCAGAGCTCCAGAGAAAAGCCAGGGAAAAACAGGCCGAGCGGGATGCCATGAGGCCTAATCAGCAGATGCCTGAAGAAAAAAGATTTGTTGATTATACCACCAAGGCAATTGCAAACGGAACTATGGTGGAAATCGGCGGCCCGTACAGAAATGCATTTGAAGCAATGGAAATAGTAAACCATGGTTTTTTGGAACTTTGTTCAGAAAGAAAAGCAACTCCTTCAGTAAAATTCGCAGAAATGCTTAATCTTTTTGAAGGCGGCACTGAAGAGTCGCAGGGTTCAAGGATATGGGGACGGGCAAGGACAACTTTTTTGGAACAAATGAAGAACGCAATTGCGAAAATGCAGAAAAAAACCGCTGACCCGAACGCAGTTGCTGAACCAATAACTGCAGGGCAGATTCTCCGGGCAGAACACATTATTCTTGAAAGGATTTTTGCGGCAGTAATGACTAGAGAAGCCGCACAAGCAGAGCAGGCAGCGGCTGCAAAACCAGCAGCTGCCAAACAGGCATCAGCACGCAAAGGCCCGGAAAGGGAAAAATTTTTTGCAATAAAAATTTCGCCTGATTTTATAAAAGCATGCGAGGGAACAAAAGGAAAGCCGGAAGAAACCTTCAAATGGGCTGTTGGGAAATTTGAAAAGTCGCAGGACAAAATCTGGGCATTGGCAAGAAGGGCTTTTAAAACCCAGCGAGCAAAACTTACTTCAGAAGGAGACGCAAGAATAACAGAAGAACGGGCACTGTTTGATGGCATTCTTGCAAACGCAATTAATGCAATAAAAATCCAGCGAGCAAGAAAACCAGCTTAATTATTTCCTTTCTTTGCCTGCTTTTTCGGCTGCTTTTACCATTGCGGAGAGGAGCTTTTCCGCCTGCTGCAGGTTTCCTTTTGTTTTCTCGATTGCAGCGCCCACGTGCACAATGCTTGCGCCCGCCTTTACTACCTGAAAAACCTGTTCAGGGGTTTTAACTCCGCCTGCAACAACAATTGGAACAGAAACAAGCCTGCTTGCAGCATGAATCAGGCTTGGGGGAACTGGTTCCGGTGCTCCGCCGCCTGCTTCCAGAATAATAAGATGGGAACCCATGAACTGGCCTGCAAGCGCAGTTGCGCCAGCAAGATAAGGAATGTCACGGGGAATGCATTTTGCCCTTCCAACATGGCCAACAGCCATTCCGGGCTCGACAATAATGTAAGAAGTCGGGATTACTTCAAGCTTCATTCTCTGGATTGGCATTGAAGAAACAATCTGGGCTCCTGACAAATAATACGGGTCTTGCGAGTTCAACATTGACATGAAATAAATCGCATCTGCATTTTCATTTAAAGTTGCAATGTTGCCCGGAAACAACACCACGGGAAGGGAACAATTTTTTTTGATTGAAAGAATTGTCTGTTCAAGCAGCAAGCCTTGTGCGCCAATGCTTCCGCCGACAGCGATTGCTGCAACCCCTGCTTTTTCAGCAACTTTTGCAAGTTGCCCGGAAGTTTCAGGCGATTGATTTGGCGGATCGAGGACTAAAAAAACAAGGCCCTTTCTCTGTTCAATCATTGAAAGAACCTTTTGATATGTCTTGCCCGTATGCCCTGAATTCATAAACAAAACCAGAAAAATAATTGGTTAATTAACTATAAAAAGGAATTGCCAAGGCTTTTGAGGGCGAATTGAACATTGGCTTTTTGCCCTCCCTGCAAAATTTCCCCGTGCCCTGGCAGGAGAAAATTGAATTTTAATTTTGAAATTTTTTCAAGCGAGGCTTTCAATTCCGCAGGATTCCCCGAGGGCAAATCAGCCCTGCCAACTCCGCCGGAAAATAAAGTGTCTCCTGAAAACAACAGCTTGTTTTTCCCGTCAAAAAAGCACACGCTTCCTTTAGTGTGCCCGGGCGTGAAAAGAACTTTCAATTTAAAATTTCCCAAATCAATTATTTGCTTCTCCCTGAAAAAAGAACAGATTTTGGGAAAATCAGCGGGAATGCAGTTTGCAAAAGTAAAAACAGCATCTTTCAAATTGACAAATTTTGCATCAAATTCATGCATCCAAATTTCGGCATTCGGAAAGAGAAAATCACAGCCGAAGTGGTCTGCATGGCCGTGAGTATGCAGGACAAGGCGAATTTCATTGCAGTCAAAGCCGGCTTTTTCAATTGAAGATTTAAGCAGTGAAGCGTTTGATTTTGAGGAAGAATCAATTAAGGCGGGATTTTTGCCTGCAATGAGAAAAACATTGCTGCCTTCGGAAGGCGACTGAAAAAAGAAAAGATTTGGAAAAATTTGCTTTAACATAAACAAAAATAGCTGAAAAAAGAATAAAAACAATTAAAGTATACATAACCATTTTTTGGCCTTCTTTTTGTTCGATTGCTTTTTAATTTTTTTCCACGCCATTATTTGGTGATGTTATGGAACTGGCGACTATTTCTCTTGTGGACAAAATTGTTTCCGAAAGCGGAAAGCCGAAAGAAGAAATCCTTGAAAAGATTGAATCAAAAAAGGAGAAATTTGCAGGCCTGCTTACTGAAAGCGGCGCTGCACTGATGGTTGCAAAAGAGCTCGGCCTGGAGCTTGACAAGAATTCCGAGAGAATGAAGGTTTCCCAGCTTGAAGAGGGAATGGGCAACATCACGCTTATTGTAAAGGCAATGCAGGTTTTCTCCCCAAGGGAGTTTGAAAAAAACGGAAAAAAAGGAAGGCTGTGCAATTTAATTGTTGCCGATGATTCCGGGGAGATTCGGCTTACTCTCTGGCATGAGGACGTAAAAAAAATGCTTGAACAGGGAGTGGAAAGGGGCAGCGTGCTTGAACTCAAGAACTGCTATGTGACTGCATTCAAGGAAAAGCCGCAGCTTAACCTTTCCTATCAGGGAGAACTTACAGTTAATCCCGCCGGTGTTGAGGCCTCTTTTTTGCCGAAAATAGAGAACAGGATTTTCAGGCTTGATGAACTGCAGCCAGGGCTTAATGAAGTGAATGTTGTTGCAAGAATAATGAGGGTTTTTCCCGCGACAGAATTCAAAAAGGAAAATGCAGAGGGAAAAGTTGTTAATTTCCAGATTGGCGACAAAACAACCGCAATAAGGGCAACTGCATGGAATGACACGGTAAGCGAAATTGAAAAGCTGAAAGAAAACGATTTGGTAAAGATTAGCGGCGGTTATACAAAACAGGGCCTGAAGGGAATAGAACTGCACCTGGGTTATAAGGCAAGGGTTGTGCAGAACCCGAAGATTGAAGAGGAAATTCCCTCTGCAATGGAACTGCGCGGAATTGATGTTGTAAAAAAGAAAATTGCAAAACTGCACAAAGATGACGGAATTGTCGAAGTGAAGGGAAAAGTAAGCGAAGTCCAGAAAGGAAAGCTGGTATTCAACACCTGCCCGCAGTGCGGAAAAAAAGTCATCAAAATGGACGAAAGCTTCCTATGCGAGAACTGCGGGGAACAGAAAACCGCAGAGCCAAGCGCGGTAATTTCAGTGAAGATAGAGGATGAATCAGGGAGCGCAAACAGCGTTTTTTACGGAAAAACAGCAGAAAGCCTGATTGGCTTTACTGGAAAAGAGCTTGCAGAAAAAATAGAAAAAAACGGCCTGGATGAAACATTCAACGAAGTGCACAACAAAATCTGGAACAGGGAAATAATCCTGCAGGGCAGGGTAAAGGAAAATTCTTTTTCTTCAGAGCTTGAAATAGTGGCAAGAAGCGTAATGTAAATGCTTTTGCAGTGCAACGAAAATTTCTTTCCGGAATTCTTCCCGATGGATTAGCGGAAATCCGCCCTAAAAACTGTTTAAAGCTAAACGAGCCCATTATAAAAAAGATTATCAATCGCCAAACAAATGGGAAAAAACAACTTTGCAAAGAAAGCATTATAAATATTATTTACACATATTTTATGGGTGATTGAAATGGCAAATGTTTGCATTTCTGTTTCTGATGAGATGAAACAGAAGCTTGAGAAGTTTGAGACAGTGAATTGGTCTGCTGTTGCAAGGCAGGCTTTTGAACTGGAGTTGTCAAAGCTTGAGCTTATGGATGAATTGACCTCCAAATCCAAAGCCTCCGATAAAGACATCATTGAACTGTCAAAAAAAATAAAATCGGGCATTGCCAGGTGGCACAATAAGGGGGTTTGAATGCAGCTTGTTGCGGATACAAATGCCATTGTAGCGGCACTTTTGAGAAAAGGGGAAACCAGAAATCTCCTGTTTTCAAAGCAGTTTGAAATATTTGCTCCCGACAGGGCAAAATTAGAAGTTTTAAACCATAAGCAGGAATTTATGGAAAAGCTTGGCTTGGCGGAAAACCAATTTCAGAATGCAGTTGAACTTGTTTTTGAAAATATTGCAATAATTCCCATAGAAGAATATTTTGCGTTAAAACAAGATGCCCTTTTTATCTGCCCGGAAGGCCACAAAGCGGACTGGCCCTTTTTGGCATTGGCGTTAAAGTTCAAGTGCGCTTTGTGGTCGCAGGATTCCGGGCTAAAAAAACAAGCAAAAGTAAAAGTTTTCTCGACATCAGAATTAATCAAAGAATTCCAATTTTAATGAGCAGCATTAGCGGAAATCCGCTCTAAAAACTATTTAAAAGCCACACAGCATAATGTGTATGGAATTGGACAGCCCAAGCGGCAATTATTTCCCAAATTAATTGCTTCAAATGGCTGAATCCGATGGAGGGATTTTTATGGGAAAAAAGATTGAAGAGATAGAGGATTTGCCAGGAATTGGCACACAGGCAGCGGAAAAATTAATGTCCGCAGGGTATAAAACTGTCGAGAGCATTGCCATTGCCTCGCCTGCAGAACTGATTGAAGCGGCAGGCCTGGGAGAAGCAACCGCCACCAAGGCGATTAGGGCAGCGCGCGATTCACTTGAAATGGGATTTGAAACAGCGGATAAAATTGCCGAAAGAAGAAAGCTTGTCGGAAAAATAACAACTGGCAGCAAAGACCTTGATGCTTTGATTGGCGGCGGAATTGAAACAGGCAGCATTACCGAGATTTACGGCAAGTTTGCGAGCGCAAAAACACAGGTCTGCTTCCAGGTTGCAGTAACAGTGCAATTGCCTGAAGAAAAAGGCGGCTTAAACGGGCCGTGCTTATGGATTGACGCAGAAAATTCATTCAGGCCTGAAAGAATAATTGCAATTGCAGAACACCTTGAAATGAATCCTGATGATGTTCTGAAAAACATTTTAGTGGCAAGAGCTTACAATTCAGACCACCAGATTCTGCTTGCCGAAAAGGCAGACGAAATAGTGAAGGAAAAGGGAATAAAGCTGATTATTGTTGATTCTCTTACTGCACAATTCCGCTCTGAATTCATTGGAAGAGGCCAGCTGGCTGACAGGCAGCAGAAACTGAACAAGCACATGCACGCATTGATGAAAGTTGCTGAAATGAACAATATTGCTGTCCTTGTTACAAACCAGGTAATGCAGAATCCGGGAATATTATTCGGTGACCCTACAACACCGATTGGCGGGGATATTGTTGCGCACAACAGCAAGACACGCTTGTATCTGAGAAAAAGCAAGGAAGACAAAAGAGTCGCAAAGCTAGTGGATTCACCATCCCTGCCTGACGGAGAAGCAATTTTCAGAGTGACAGAGCACGGAATAGTGGATGCCGAATAAACAAATTGGCTTTATTGCCAATTTTTTTCTTTTTTATATTTTTTAGGCTTATATACTATACTACTTTGAATACCTGCGCAATCGGCTTTACAGGCTGCACGAGCTTTATTCCTATTGCCTGGCCTTTTTTTGCGCTCGGAACAGGCTTTCTGTCAATCTGCATGCTTTCAACAAGCTGTTCAAAAACCTCGCCTGAATGGCCTTCGACTGCAATTTTTTCACCGTTCTTCAAAGAGTCTGAAAGCTCTATTACTGCAACGCCTATCTTGTCAAAATAATGAGTTATTTTTCCAATTGGCTTCCTATCCATAAACCAACCCCCAAAAATAATGGTAATCAAAACCCTTAAAAAATTGTCCAAGCACGAATATAATGGGTCAGGCTGGGGCGGCAGCAGTGCCTTGTAACCGGAAACCTGCTTTATGCCGGGGCTGATGCCTGGGGAAAGGCTTTGTTTTCTGGAAAAAGCCATTGCTTGGACAGTGACCTTCTGTCTTCAAAGATCTTTTGTTGCAGTGAAACCCGCTAGGTTCGGAAGAAAGCAACGGTGGCTTTGACAAAAAATGCTTTGAAGGGTCCGGAAGCGAGAAAAAGCAATGACAAACTTTTTTCAAAAAATTCAGCCGATTTTCAGGCGACCCTTTTTTTACTGATTCTGCAGACAAAAAAGGCATAATTTTATATACTAGAAAAAATCAAGTAATTACACTTTTTGGAGGCATTGTATGGAAGACAAGAAAACCGTCAAGGATATTATTGACGAAATGCGGAAAGAGCTCAGGGAAGAGAAAAGCACTGATTTGGAATTGTTCATGCCTGCCACAATGCGCGAACAGAGGAAAAAAGTCCGCAAAAAATTTGCAAAGCCGGCAAAAAAACCGGGAAAAAAGGCAAAGCAGAAGGCAAAGCCGAAAAAAAAGAAATCTGCAAAGCCTAAGAAGCAGAAGAAAAAAAAGAAACGGTAAAAAATTATTCTCTTTTTGAAAAATTTATTGTTTCCCTTTCAAGCACTGCGGAAGCGTTTTTTACTGCATTCAAAAGCTTCCAGTCAACTGCTTCCGCGACAAAGGTTTTTTTTGGGGTTACGAGCTTCAAATGGACAACGTGTTTTGTCCTGGAGCCGCCTTTTCCGTGTTCCTTGAAATGAACGTGAAGGGCAATTTCTCCGGAAGTCATCCTTGAAATTTTTTCATAAGCCCTGTCAAGAAAACCCATTATTTCCGCCTTGTCTATTGAATCAATGTCGGGCATTTTTGAAACCTGGATGTTTTTTTCCGCACCCATTGTTTTAAGCAGGGGAAGAATGTTTTTTGCGGAAACAATGCCAAGCACCCTTGAATTTTCCTCTACAAGAATTTCACACGAATCGCTTGAAACCATGAGGTTTGCGGCTTTTAAAATATTCTGGTCCGGGCTTATTGAAACAAAATTCTCGTCCATTCCCGCAGTGACTGGGATGTCTGTAAGCGAATCTTTTTCAGGGTTTCGCGCGCCGGAAGAAATGCCCCCCTTTCCCCTTGAGCCGGAGTATTTTTCCTTGGGGAGCAGCATGAATTTTTTTACAATGCTTTCAAGTGAAACAACGCCTGTTAATTTCGAGTTTTTGTCAATAACAGCAGCGCCAAGCACGTTTTTTTCAAGCATTGATGAGAGCGCCTTATTGACAGTGGCCGTGCCATCCAGGACAACAGCTTCCTTGACGGCTGCGGAAAGCGGCATTTTTTTTATTTCCGGAATCGATGCGATTTGCTTTGCAACGGAAACAACCGAAACAACGCCCAAAACAGAATTGTTTTTCACAACAGGCAGAATCCGCACATTGGCTGAAAAAAACAGGTCTGCAATTTTTTCAATCTGCATTTCAGGCTCAAGCACGGGAACCGCCTGTGCAAAAGCGCCGATTTTAACTTCCGCGGGGTTTGAAATGTTTTTTCCCGCAATAGACCTTATTGAAACAATCCCTGCAAACGAATAATTGTCAAGGACAATTGCGACGCTTTTTTTTGAAGAAACCATTTTCCCGATAACTCTGGAAAGGGAAGAATCCTTTTCAACAGCCAAAAAATCCTTTTGCATCAAATCGGCAGCACTGACCATAAAAATTCCCTCAAAAATTAAAATTTGAAAAATTGCGGTTAATTAATTATTTCCTCTTATTGGTTTTTAACCCCGACGCAAGCTCTTCAATCGCTTTTTTCTGGTCCTGGGATTTTACTATTTTGTTTGCCACAAAAACCCCGGAAGTCCCGAGTTCAACTGCCTTTGAAACATCCGAGGGGCTGTGAATGCCGGCACCGGTTATTACAATTATTTCAGGCGCTATACGCTTTATTGCTTCAACAGAATCCGAAATAAGTTCCGGCCTTGCAGTGCTTACTGAAACGTCCTCCCTGGAAATAAGCTCCGGAGGCTCGATTGCAATAAAATCCGGCTTTGAAGCGAAAGAAGCTATCTGCCTTGCCCTTTCAAGGTCTTCCGCACAGGCCATTACAAGCAGGCCCTGCTTCTTTGCAAGGGCAATTGTTTTTTCAAGAGCCTCGTTGGAAATCTTGTGCTCTGCATGATTCAAAATTGTCCCGATTGCGCCCGCCTGCTTCACGGAAGCGGGGGAAATCCAGCCTGAATGCCTGCCGTACCCGATTGCATCAACATGCTGTGCAAACAGGGGCAGGGAGGTTTTTTCCGAAAGCATCCGCATGTCTGTTGCCTGGACAACAAGCACAATGCCTGCCTTTGCCTTTTTTGAAACCTGTTCAGCTTTTTTTGCAAGTGCAAGGGCGTTCCTGCCGCTGGCTTCCTCGTAAACCTTGAAATTGATGAACAAAACAGGCAGTTTTAACTGGTTCAAAAAAACACCAAAAGAAGAAAATGCGGAAGTGTTTAAATTCTTCACTTCCAGAAATTTTTATGTCCATGGCAAAGAAACCGGTTCTTTTTGAAGATGTCCTCTTGGAAGCGAAAAAGCTGAATCCAAAGGCAAACAGGGAACTTCTGAAAGAGGCTTTTGAATTTGCATTGGAAAAGCACAATGCAAAAAAAGACTCGCCGAGAATACAGCATGTCCTCGGTGTTGCGGCAATAATGGCGAGGGTGGGGGGCGATGAGGCCTCGATTGCAGCCGGGCTTCTTCACGACACAATGCTGCGTGAGGGCATTGAAAAAGAGGAAATAGCAAAAAAATTCGGAGCCGAAATTTCAGAAATAACGGAAGAATGCTCAAAGGCGTTCCAGATTGAGGAAAAAACTTCCAGAGCTTTTCAGACGAGCTCCTTTCAAATGTCATCCTCGGAGTTGCAAGGGATGTTCGCTCAATCCTGATTATTCTCGCTTCGGCCTTTGACAGCCTGGGCAGGCAGGGAATTCTCGAAGAAAGCACAAAGGAAAATTTTGCAAGAAGATGCCAGAGGATTTTCGTGCCTATCTGCGACAAGCTCGGCCTCCATGACATGAAGTGGCAGCTTGAAGATGCCTGCTTCAAAATCCTGAATCCGGGGGAATTCCTGGAAATCAAGGGCCTTGTGAAGCAGACGCGCGAAGAGCGGGAAAGGGAGATACTGCAGATATGCGAAGAGCTCAAAGCAATGTTAAAGAATGAAAAAATAAAGGCAAGCATCCTGGGAAGGCCCAAGCATTTTTTTTCAATTTTTAAAAAAATGAATTCTGGAAAAACCTTCGAGGGGCTTTCCGACCTGCGCGGGGCGAGGATAATCTG
>JAQTPU010000015.1 GCA_028712575.1 Candidatus Iainarchaeum sp. | reverse complement strand
ATTCTGCGCTTGGTGTTTTGAAAAAAATCGGACAGTTCCCCAAGCTTGGATATAAGGAAAACCCGGTTGACTTCATGCAAAGCAAGGCAGAATCTCTTGGAATGCCGGACTTTTCAAGGAGAGAGGCAATAAATGCCATTGTTGAAATTGAAGGGATATCCCACAGGGTTTCTTTCAGGATTTGCACTGAAAAAACTTTTGAGGCAAAAAAAGAGCATCGCGGGCAAAGAATAAAAAAAATTTGGAAACAGATAAAAACAGCGGAAAAAAAATAATAATGACATTTGTGATGGTTATGGCGAACGAGCATTTGGAAGAAGTGGATGAAGCGGAGGTTGCTTTGTTCAAGAAAAAGCTCAAGAAAATGAAGGAGTTCAAGGGAAGGGGGACTGAACTGATTTCTTTGTATATGCCGGAGGATGTTGACAGGGGTTCAGTAACTGGCCAGATAACAGAGGAAATGAGCCAGTCCTCGAATATAAAGAGCCCGCAGACAAGAAAAAACGTGCAGGGCGCATTAAGGAAAATTGACAATTTTTTGAAACAGATTGATTTCAGGCTGCCGAAAAACGGGCTTGTTGTTTTTTGCGGGAATGTTTCCCAGGCAGAAGGCAGAAGCGACATCCAGCTGATGACTCTAAGGCCGATACGCCCTTTAAGGACAAAGCTTTACTGGTGCGATTCGGAATTCCATCTTTCGCCTCTCGAGGACATGGTTTCGCCGAAAGATGTTTTCGGGATTGTTGTGCTTGACAAGAGCGATTCAACAATTGCAGCGCTGATTGGAAAAAAATACGAAATTTTGGGAAGGTTTACTTCGGGAATATCGGGAAAAATGCGGGCCGGGGGGCAATGCCTTTCTCCCGAAAGCCTAATTATGCTTAGCGACGGAAACATTGTTGAAATTGAAGCAGTGCATAATCCTTCAGGAATAAAAACAGCAGATTTCGAAGAAGGCACAGTGAAAGATTCTTTCATTAATGACAAATGGGAAACAACAAAACCCGAGGCATTCAAAATAATTACTTCTGCGCCGAGAATGGAAATAACCTCCTCCAAAGAACATGTTTTTTTCTGCTGGGAAAATGGCGCAATAAAAGAAAAAGCTGCGGAAGAACTGCAGGAAGGGGAATTTTTATTGCTGCCTGAAAAAATAAATACAAAGGGGGCAAAACAAAGATTGCAGAGCAACTTCTTCAATTCTTTTATTATTTTAGAATCCGGGCTTTCAAAAATAAGGGAAACAAGGGAAAAACTCGGTTTATCCCAGAAAGGATTGGGAAAAAAAATAGGGCTGCATCAAGCTGATATTTCTGCTTTGGAATTGGGAAAATTCAACCCGAGATTCAAAAATCTTGAAAAAATCTGCGCTTGCCGCGGCATTGATTTTAATGAATTCTGCAGGGAACACTGCAAGCCGAACAGCGATTTACTGCTCCCTTCGGAACTTGGCGAAGAACTGGCGCAATTTGCCGGATATTTTTTGGGCGACGGGCACTTTGAAAACGAAAGAATAAGGCTTTCGGAGCAGAGAAAAGAAGTCGCAGAAGAATATGAAAAACTCGCAAAAAAGATTTTCAATGCAAACGCCCATTTCAGGTTCAGGGAGACAAAAAATTATTTTGAAGTCGGCGTGCATGGAAAGCCAATTGTAAAATTTTTGAAGGAAAACTTTCCGGAGCTTTGCGGAACAGGAAGCATTCCAAAAAAAGTCCTGAAATCGGAAAATTCTGTTTTGGCTGGTTTTTTGAGGGGTTTGTTCGATGCGGAAGGATATGCGACAAGGCACCATGTCGGGCTTGGCATGAACAATGAAAAACTTGTGAAGCAGGTGCAATTGGCATTGCTAAGATTTGGAATAATCGCAAGCCTGAATCTCTATGACAACAGGAGAAATCCCCATTCAAAGAAAACACGCTTCACTGTGCAATTGAATGAAAAAGAATCGCTTGAATTGTTTGCAAAAGAAATCGGCTTCAGCGCAAAAGACAAGATGAAAAAACTGGAAAAACTTGCCTGCGAAACTACGGCCAAAAGCAATGTCAGGCAGATTGCTGTTTCCGGCGCAGAAATAAGAAAAATAATTGAAAAACACGGCTTTAAAATAACTGATTTTCCAAAAACAACGAATTTTTTCAGAAATGAAAGAATGATGGGAAAAGCAACTTTCAGGGAATCAATAATTGGATATGCGGAAAAAACAGGGAACAAGAAATTGGCTGCGGAACTTGAAAAAGCCCTTGCAAAAGAGCTATTGCCTGCAAAAATAAGCAAAATTAAAAAAATATTGGCTCCAACCAAAATGATTGACATCAGCGTTGAGAACAGGAACTTCATTGCAAATGGCCTAATAGTGCATAACTCCGCGCACAGGTTTGAACGCCTGCATGAAGAGGCTGCACAGGAATTTTACAAGCGCATCAGCGAAAAAACCAATGATATTTTTTTGCCCTACGGGGACAAATTAAAGGGGGTCATTGTCGGAGGCCCTGGAATGACAAAAAATTATTTTGTGAACAAAAACCTGATTGACCACAGGATTAAGAAAAAAATTTTGGGTTTGGTGGATACTTCCTATACCGAAGAATCCGGAATAAGGGAAGTTGTCCAGAAAGCGGATGAACTGCTGAAAGACGCGGATGCCGTAAAAGAAAAAAATACAGTGAACAGCTTCATGGAAGGAATTGTAAAAACAGGCCTTGCAGCCTATGGCCAGAAAGAGGTTGAACAGGCGCTTGAAATAGGCAAGGTTTCACACCTGCTTGTAAGCGACGCCCTTGAATGGATGGTTTTCAAGTTCCATTGCGAAAAATGCGGGAACAACGAGGAGCTGGTTGTGAAGGAGCCGAAAAAATTCGATTCTTCATCCTACAAATGCGGAAAATGCGGAAGCAGCACCCAGGCAGAGGTCATCGAGGAAATAGATTATGCAGACTGGCTCATGGAAAAGGCGCAGGCAACAGGCGCAACAACCTACATTGTAAGCACTGACACTCCCGAAGGGGAACAATTCTACAAGGGTTTCGGCGGAATAGGCGCAATGTTAAGATACAGGTAAAGTCAGTTATGGACAAAAATTTCATTTTGCCCGTTATAAATTTTTTTTAGTGCAGAAAGAAGCCTCGCTGCCTGCTTCTTTTTCAGGCTTTCGGGAAGAACACGTATTTTTGCCTCAAGAAGCTGCACATTGACATTCACGACTTCAAAAAAAACAAGGCTTCCTTTCTGCGTTACTCCGACATTCATGGGCTTTTTGTTTACAATTATCCCGCACGAGTTCAGTGCGTCTGCTTTTTCATCAATGCCCATACGCTTCAGCCTTTTTTCATGCAGGACAAAGTTTGCAGTTCTCATGTGAAATGCATACCAGTCATTGATTGCCGCCTGGCTTTTTGCATCAAGTTCAATTGCAGCAGAATAGGTTGTTTTCCTGCCCCTGCCGCTTGCAACAATTTCGGGAAAGTTTTTTGGAAAGAGAACATGCGCAAGGGACATTCCAAGCGAATATGCAAATCGCAGCCTTTTGCCTGAAACCCTTTTAACCAGGCGCGGCTCCGGCCTGAAACCGAGCTTTTTCTGCCTGCGCCTGCTTAATAGTTCTACTTTTGCATGGTCCCCCTCGATTGACAAGCGCGGCATATTAAAGTATTAAAGCTATTGCACACTTAAATAAATTATTGGTTTATTGCAAATTCTGGTTTTTATGGTTTATTCGACTTCTTCAAAGGGAATTGGCGGGCATATCAAGCAGAGGTATTCTGATTTTATTGTAGAGGAAATTGCTGAAAGCGGGATTGCCGAAGTGAAGCGGTTCCTGCTGGAAGATGCATTGAACAAGGCAACGCCGATTGTTGTTCCTGAACGGCCCCTTGAAAGGGAAAAAAGCCAGTTGTTGTGCGAGCTTGAAAAATACAATGCGGATGTGAATTTTGTTCTGCGCAGGCTGTCGAGGTTTCTGCAGTTGTCAAGGAAACGGTTCGGTTACGCGGGATTGAAGGACAAGCGGGCGATTACCTGCCAGTACCTGACTATTTTCGACCCGGACCCTGAAAAATTGGAATTGTTCCGGAGCAGGACAATTGACCTCCGCCCCCTTAAATGGCAGGGCGAGAGAATTGAAATTGGCTCTTTGAAAGGGAACAGGTTTGTGATTACAATCCGGCGCCTTGAGCTCGAGGAAAAGGAATTGAGGAAACGCATTGAGGCCTTTTTCAAGGAGGCGGAAAAAAACGGAATCGCAAATTTTTTCGGCGAACAGAGGTTCGGGGGAGTGAGGCGGGTCACTCATCTTGTGGGCAGGGAATTTGTAAACGGCAATCTTAAAGAGGCAGTAATGCTTTTTTTGACAATGCAGGGGGAAAAGGAAAGGGAAGACATAAAAAATGCAAGAAAAAATCTTTCCGAAACCCTTGATTTCAGCGCTGCAAGCAAGTCCTTTCCCGTTGAATACAGGCCTGAAAGGGCATTAATCCATCATTTGTGCAGATACCCGAATGATTTTGCAGGCGCTTTCAGGAAACTGCAGAAACAGCTGCGTTTTTTGTTTACACATGCCTACCAGTCCTATTTGTTCAATAGGATAATCGAGGAAAGGCTGAAATCCGGCGCAGGCCTGAAACCGATTGAAGGGGACGTGCTGATTGGCGGAATTGCAACTGCTGTCCTGCCCGGCTTTGAATCTGAACTTGCATCCGGAAAGGCCGGAGAAATTGAAAAAAAAATCCTTGAAGAAGAGGGAATTGGCCTTGCAAAATTCAGGGTGGAGGAAATGCCGGAGGTTTCTTCAAAAGGCGCGAGAAAGGAAATCGTGCTTTTTCCCGAAAAAATGAGGCTGCTTGAAATAGGGAAAGACGAATTTAACGAGGGAAGGCTTTTTGCAAAAATTTCTTTTGAGCTTTCAAAGGGGAATTATGCCACAACAGTGCTTGCAGAACTTATGAAGCTTGAAGAGGAATAAAAAAAAAATTGTTTTTTATTGGTTATTGCAGATTATAATTGCCGGTGTTTGAATGGATATCTTCCTGTTGTTTGCAGCCGTTTTCATTATAAGCGCTGCAAGTGTTTTTTTTGCCGCAAAAAAAATGAAAAAATCCGGGATTCTCGGCAGGGACATCAATAAGGAAAAAGGGGTTTTTCTGCCTGAAGCAACGGGAATTGCGCTTCTTGTTCCGCTATGGACGGGAATTTTTATTATTCTTGCCTTTGAAAATTTCAACATTGGTTTTATAGTGCTTGGGCTTGCCGCAACAGGCTGTTCAATAATTGGCTTTTTTGATGACTTGAAAAAGAAATTCCGCGGAAGCCTTTCATGGGCTGCAAGGGCTGTTCCAATTTCGGTTTTCTGCCTTGTTTTTGCTTTTTTGTTTGCACAGCACTGGCTGCTTGCGCCATTGCTCGCCTTGTTTATTGTCGGGCTGGCTGCGCTGCAGAACACTTTTGCAGGGCTTAACGGCTGGGAAATCGGCTCGGGCTTTATAATTTCCTGCTTTGTCGCGGCTTTGCTTGCCACTACGCAGTTTTTCCTGCTTGCAATTGTTTTTTCAGCCGCAATCCTGGGCCTGTTGTTCTGGAATTTCTATCCGGCAAAGGTTTTTCCCGGGGATTCGGGAACACTGCTGATTGGGGGAATGATTGGCTGCATTCTTGTGCTTACTGCAAACATAATGCTCATGGCTGTCTCCCTGATGTTTTACCTTCCGCACCTGATTGATTTTTTTGTCCTGAAGCTAAGGACAAACAGGAAAGACGTGAGCCAGAAAAAATTCCCGCCTTATTCGCTTGAAAACGGAAAAATAGGCATTCCAAAATGCCCTGGCGGAAAGGAAAGGCTTGATTTTGCAAAGCTTATAATAAAAATTTTCGGGCCTATGAAAGAATGGCAGGCGGTTTCAGTTATTTGGGGAATTGTTTTTCTCAACTGCCTTTTCTGGTTTTTTGTTTTTATTTTTGCCAGGAAGGCTTTCTGGTGATTTGCCTTCTTTTTTAGGCTGCCTGTTCGCGCAGAAAATGTAAAAGGCAAAGCTCAAAATTGTCGGCACTACTATGCGCGCAATTGCAAACAAAACAAGCGCGCCTGCAATTTTCTGTTCAGGAATGCTTGGCACGTTTATGAGGACGAATGAAAACCCTATTGATTCGACAAGGCCTATGCCCCTTGGGACAAAAGGCGCCCTGTCAAGCACAATTGCGATTATGAAAAGCACTGCCATCAGCTCAATCGGCACTGATGCGCCCACTGCTTCAAAGGAAAAAAGCAGGGAAAGGAATTCGAAAAAAAGCGAAAAAGAGACAATGATAAAAACGGCAATAATCGCCTTTTTGCTTGTTGCGCAAAGGTATTCGGAGTAAGAGCGGAAAAATTTTTCGGCCAATAAAAATTTTTTCCAGAATTTTGAAATATGCCTGAAAAAGCCTGCAATCCTGAAGCCGACTTTTTTGTGCATGGGCAGAAGGAAAAGCAGTGTTGCAGCCAGTATTACGACAAAGCCTGAAAAAAAGGCAATTGTAAACCAGGCATCCGGCTGTGTGAAAACAAAAAAAAGCAGGATTATTCCCGCAAACAGCGCCATTAGCAGAAACTTCAGGCCTTTTGTTATCATTGAAGCAGCCAGGGAATCCGAATAGGGGGCATTGAACCAGTTTTTTATTAAAAGCGCGCGCATTGCATCTGCCCCGAACTGAAAGGGGTCAATAGAGGCGTAAACAGAGCTGAAGCCTGCAAAAACAGCGCCTTTAAAAGGCAGGTTTGAGCTTTTTTTTAGCAGGAAAGCCCATGAAAAAACCCATGCCAATATGGAAAGAATGAAAAAAAAGCAGGCAATTGCCAAAAAAAACATGTTTGCGCTTGTTATTGTGCCAAACGAGTTGGTTAGTGTGGAGAATATGCCCAGCACTGCAATAATTCCCACCAGAATAAGAAAAAACTGGGTAACTTTGCCAACCATTAAAAGACCCTGAAGGGAGTAAGCAGCAAAAAGATTCAGTTTACTGTCGGAAGCCCGCCTGAAAGGGCATTTCCAACAATATCGTTTGATTTCCGGATTATTTCCTCTGCATTGGAATAAATTATTGCGGCAGCCAGAAAAGCCGCATTGCCTGTCTGCGAGGAATTGCTTGTTTTAAGCGTGAGCTTGTTTTTTTCAAGGACAACAGAAGCAACAGGAACAGAACTGTTTGGGGATTCGATTAAAATTCTCGCCTTATTGCCTGAAGCAAGCTGTTCAAGGCAGATTTCCTTTGAAATTTTTTCGGCAGTAGTGACATCCCCGCTGTTTGTCATGCAATAACTTAAGGAATTGTCAGGGCCTAAAACCCTTACAAGCATTATAACGTCCTTTTTGTTGCCCGTAAGGACGACTGAAAAAGTGTTTGCCGCGCTGAAAACAGAATGGTCGGAACTTGAAACAGTTTCATGCATTTCCGGGGAAATAATAAACGAATCCGCATTCCCGAATTCACCCATTGCTGTTTTCGGGTCTGCAAAATCAGAATTCACAATGAGCCCGTTGATGGTGTAATTGTAGGCAAAGCCGGATTTTGAAACAGCAAAAACAGCGCCCCATGCAACAACGGCAATAACAGCCAGGCCGGCCGCAAGATAAAGAAAATTCTTTTTTTCCATAAAAATCCACTAAGAAAAAACTGGAGCAAACAGTTTTTTAATCAAGCGCAATAACAAGAAAAAAAACTAAAAAGATATTTTTTCCCGAAAAAATAAAAGGGAAAGAATTAGGCTTTCAAAGAAAGCCTAACCCTTGTCAAAAAAAAACCTGGACTTTACCCAAGCAATGAATCCAAAGCCGAGATTAAATCCTGTGCCGCCTGCTTAGTGTCTGCTGCTGTGTATCCCGCAACGACAATGCTGCCGTCGTTCAACACATCAACAACTCTATCGCCGGAAGCTGTCAGGGCTTCTGCCAGCCTTGTACCGTCGCTCAATACTACTTCTCTTGCCAGCTTGTTGACCAAGTATCCGCCGACTATGATGGCTTTGCTTGGGCTCACTGTATCAGCCACGACCATTTCGCCTACAGGATATACTTTCTTGTAGGTTGCCGCTGTTGCTGTGGCTCCGCCTGCTGCAGGGCATGTTGCTGTCACATTGATTTTGTCAACTGTGACTTCTGTGCCCGCGTCAGTCGCCTTTTTCTCGCCTTCAGCAATGCCTGTCAACTGCTGTCCGCCCGTGACTGTTGATGTTGCAGATTTTCCTATTACTGACAACTTCAAGTAAGTCTGGGTTTCAGGGCCGACTATTGTGACCTTGTCTGAATCCAAAGAGATTTTCGAGCCGTAGTCAAGATATGCTTGTGTCAGTTCAGAGCCCGAGGTTGTAGCTGTTGTCAATGTCCACGGCTTACCCAAAGGATAAGCGTTTACATCGCAGCTCCAGTTGCTCAAGTTGCTGTTGTTTGGCAATGGGATTGGCTTTCCGATGTCGGTCTGTATGTTCAAGACCATGTCATCCGTAGAGCCTCCGTTTGCGTCAACACCGAACTGTGCGATATAGTACTGCTGTGTGTCTGTTCTGCCCAATCCGACTATTGCCGGTGCATAGAATGACCTGTAGCTTGTTGCTACAAGCTGTGTTGGATTCAATGCAGGATTAATCAAGACCCAGCCTGTTTCCGCAACATCTGTTCCGATGAAGTTTACATCGAAATTGCTGTATGGAGTGCTGAAGTTTGTTGTCTTGTCCAGCATCAGGTATCCTCTGCCCTGCTGTTCGTTCAATGTGAATGCATACCTGTATGTGTCTGTCAGGTTTGCAGCAGTGAATGCCAGTGGCCTTGTGGCTTTCTGGATTCTTGCTCCGTTCACATCCGCATAGTAGATTGTGTTGTTCAGGATTGTCGAACTTGCTCCGACATAGGTTGGAGTGACATTTGTAGTCGGGTCTGTGCTTGAGAACTGGCAGTTACCGTCAGCATACAAGCCGACATAGCCTAACTGCTGTGTAGTTCCTGTTACAAGATACGAGACACCGTTCAGGTCGACGTAGCTGCCAAGCCTGCTTCCATTATCAGCAGAGTTGTTGACATCCGCAAGGCCCCAGTCAGTGGCAATGTTGCCGTCTGTTGCCCAGTTTATCAGGGTTCCGTTCAGGTAGTTTCCGTCAGCCAGTGTCGCATCTCCTTTTGTTCCCAACTTGAAGTTGACATCCGCTGTCGAGCACCTGTACCAGAATGTTACTCCCGATATGTCGAATGACGTCCATGTGCCGTTGCCTGTGTCTTTGCCGCCGTTTACTGCGGACAATTCCATATAGAACGGGATTTTCCTTTCTACATTTCCAGAGTCCTTGTAAGTGACGCATCCTGTTGTGGATGGGCCCGAGCAGCCGTCTATTTTTCCAATCTTGTATGTCACTATTGTCTTGTCCTGCTTGAAACCGTCAAACTTCAGTTTTACGAAGTTATATCCCAATGTGTCTTCTGGGATGTTCAAGCCATCCAAGAACTTTGCTTCCTGGTATGCAGTGTCCTGGTGATTTGTCTGCAGGGCTTCGCTTCCCGGGAACAATGGCCTTGTGACTGCTGTAGATGCATCATTCCAGACTTTTGCTCCGTTGTAGATTGTGATTTTCTGGAGTGTGTCAACGTATGCAGGTGAAGTTGATGCCGATGTGTTGAAGTCCAACTGTGTCTTCCAGTAGTAGTTCGAGGAGTTTGTGTCAGTCGAGTCGTATGGGTATTTCTTGCCGTCGTACAGCCTTAATACTCCTTTTCCGACTGTTGCAGTGACATAACCCTTGTTTGTCGAGCTTTCTACCGCGATTGTTGGGACATAAACCATTGTGTCCAAAACATAGGTTCCGTTGCTCAAGAACATATCGTCCAAAAAGCTTCCTGAACCCACTGTTTGTGTGTCAACAAGGTTTCCTTCCGTGTCATACAATTCCATTCTGGCCTTGTATGTTGCAACAGCAGTTCCTTCCTGTGTGATGGCCGCGATTTTCACTTTGAGTTCTTTTCCAGCGTATGAGCCTTTTCCTTTAAGGCCTGTGATTTCGTTTCCCTCGTAATAGGTTGTTTTTGCTGATTCTTTAATCAACCTTACGTTTGTCGGTGAAGCTGTCTTGTCAATTTTGTTGACAGTGTAGCTGTCCCCGAACAATGGGACTACGATATTGTCGCTGTCTCCCTTTGTGAAGACTCCTGTGTTTGCTGTTGAAGCCTGTCTCGCCGGGATTCCGTTGTTTGTGGTTCCTCCGAATGCCAGGACATACTTAAAGTTGCCCGAGTCAATGAAGGCAGCCATATCCTTTGTTGAAGCTGTTGTGTCAAACTTCGCGTCGACGTTTATTGGTATTGTTTCTGTTACCTGAACAGTGTAGCTTGATCCTGCCCATGTGTATGATTTCTGGGTGTTTGCCAGGAATGTGAGCTGTCCGTTTCCAAGTGACCTTACAAACTCGGGTGTATTTGCTACCGAGTTCATTGGGTAGTTTGCGTCCTGGAATACGAAGGAGGATTCTGAAGAGTAGGATACTGTTCCTCCGACTGTGACGTCAACTTTTTTGTCTGATATTGTTGCTGAACTGCCGCTGTCGCCGCCTGCTGAAACAACAACATTTTCCTCTGTTGTAGCCAACTGTGCGACTTTTGCAGCAATGTTTCCAGCCCAGATAAAATCTGAAATTGCAGCGTCTGAACCGACTGCAACCTGGACCATGGGTGCTCCTGTTGTAGTGTTAACCAAATCCGCTTTTGTAAGCTGATCTGTGTTATTCATTACAGCAGCTGCTACCATTGGTGCCAGAGCTGAACCAACTAATGCTGTGCCTACTGCTACTGCAGCAAGCTTTTTTATGTTCAGTCCTTTCATTTTTGTTTCACCTCAAGGTATTATGTTTTTTTGTTTTATTTATGAAGAATAAGTCTAGATTATAGCCCATAGAGCCTTAACTCATGATGGTTAAAACTTGAAGGCAATTTTGTCTAGCTAGACTCACTACTAATTAATACTGGGGATGTTTAAATAGGTTTCGTTAAATAACAAATTTTAAAATTTTAAAAATTGTTAACAAGGGCTTTTTTCCTGCATTTGCAGAAAAGCAATAAGGCAATCAACGAACAATTAGTTCATTCGTCAAAAACTAAATAATCGGTGTTCAACGAAAAAACACGTTTTTTGTGCCTTGTTTTTCAGGGTTTAGCTGTATAATTTTTCGTGGAATTTGTCCAATTCTTCCTTATTGAGCATTTTTGTTATATATGCGGAGTACTTGTTTACCATGTCAGCCATGTTTACAAGGCCGTCCTGAAAGTCGTGCGCCTGGAAGGTTATCTTGTCTGGGCTTATTATTTCTATTGAGCTTGGCCCATAGAAATAAACGAATTTTACAAGGGAATCAAAATTTTTTATTGAAAGATTTACCTCTATATATGAAATGTAATATTCTGCCTCATGGACTATTTTTGCCTTTTCAAGGCTGTAAACAGTGAAATTCTGGTCTTTTTGCATTGCTTCCGCAAGCTTGTCAAGGTTTTTTTTAAGGAGGCCTTCTTCTATTGCCTGCATTTCAATATATGCCCTTACCCTCAAGGCATTGTCATCCTCTTCGGCTATCTTTTTCCTGCGCAGCACCTCGGAGGCTATTTTTTCCTTTAGCCTGTATTTTGTTGGAAAACCATCCCTTGTAATTACGCCAAGCTTTAACATTCCCTTTATTTCCTCTGAAAGCTTGTTATATGGCAGGTTTAACTGCTTGTTCAGGTCCTCTATTGTCTTTGCCTCGTGCAGGAGCAGCATTGCGATTTTCTTCTGTTCTTCAGTGAACTTTGGCATAACAAAAGATTCGGCAAAAAACCTTATAAAACATGCCACACGCAAAGCAAACGGAATTAAAGAAGATTGAACAAATAAGTAATTATGAATTTGCAGCTTTTCCTGTTGGAAGCGCCTGTTGCAGGCACTGCAGATGCGGCGCTGCAGATATTGAACAATCCCTGGGTTTTGGGCGGGGGAATAGCATTCATAATTATTGCAATAGTCCTTGTACTGCTGATAAAGCAGGTGATTGTGAATTCAATTCTTGGAATAATCGCATTGCTGGCATTGCAGTTTGTTTTTAACATTCAATTGCCATGGATTCCCGCAATTGTTGTAAGCGCGATTTTCGGCCTGGCAGGCATAGGCGCAATGCTGCTTTTGAAATTCTTCGGGGCATTCTGAATTACAGGGCAATTCCTGTTTTATAACCGCATTTTGCACAATTGCCTTTCTTGCCAAGCCCCTGCACTTCTGCGGAATAGCCCTCTCTTTTTACCAGGATGTTTTTGCATTTCGGGCAGAAAGAGTCTTCTTTTCCCAGCACGTTTCCCAGAAAAACAAATTCAAGGCCTGCTTTTTCCGCAATCCGCCTTGCAGTTTCAAGCTTTGAAATGCCTGTTTCAGGCAGGTGCCCCATTTTGTATGTCGGAAAAAACCTTGAGAAATGCAGGGGGATTTTTTTGCCAATTCCAGAGAGAAATTCCGCTGCTTCTTTGAAATCCTCTTCAGAATCATTATAACCCGGAATAATCAAATAGGCAATTTCAATATGCACTCCTTTTGAATGGAAAAATTCAATGTTTTGTTTTACAAATTCAACATTTGCATTTCCGCAGACTTCCTTGTAAAATTTTTTTCCTCCTTTAAGGTCAATGTTTATTGCATCAAGAAAGGGCAGTATTGCTTTTGCGCATTCTTTTCCCATGTAACCGTTTGAAACCCAGGCATTGTAAAGGCCTTTTTCATGCGCAAGCTTCATTGTGCCAAGCGCAAATTCCGCAAAAATAGTCGGTTCATTGTAGGTATAGGCGATTCCCTCAATTCCAGCATCAATTGCTTCTTTGACAATTTTTTCAGGGCTTGTGAAGGGCACCTGTAAAATCCTTGTTTCAATGCGAGTCTGGCTCTGTGAATAATTCTGGCAGTGAAGGCAGGAAAAATTGCAGCCAAACGTGCTTATGCCCAGGCATTGTGATGCAGGTTTGAAATGATAAAACGGTTTTTTTTCAATCGGGTCTATCTGCATTGAAAGGGCCCTGCCGTAAACAAGTGAAAAAAGTTCTCCGCCAATGTTTTTGCGGACTCCGCAGAAGCCTGTTTTTGAATCCAGAATAATGCACTCCCTGCGGCACAAAAAGCAGTGCACTTTTTTTTCAGGCAGGTTTTCAAAAAAATCAGCTTTATGCAGGCAAACCATAAGTATTAATTAAAATTGCAAATTCTTTTTATTCATAAGGCAGGGCATATGGCAAGGATAAGGGCTGA
>JAQTPU010000115.1 GCA_028712575.1 Candidatus Iainarchaeum sp. | reverse complement strand
GACTTGTACATAACAACAGATGATGGCAGCGAGGGAGAAAAAGGTTTCACAACAGGCGTGCTTGAAAGGCTTTTGCAGAAGGAAAAGTTTTGCTCTGTGTTTGCCTGCGGCCCGGAAATAATGCTTTCGCGTGTTTTTGAAATCTGCGAGAAAAACAAAATTAACTGCCAGTTGAATCTTGAAAGGTTTATGCGCTGCGGCGGAATGGGAATATGCGGACAGTGCGCTATTAACGAGTGGCTTGTCTGCAGGGACGGGCCTGTTTTCAGGAATGAACAGCTGCGGAAAATGCTTGAATTCGGGAAATTCGCAAGGTTGAAAAGCACTAAAAAGGTTTCTCTGCAAGAATATGCACAATGGCGGCAATAGCTGCTTGAGTGAGTTTATGGAAAAATTTTTGAGTAGATTAAGACTCCCTTGGTTTTCAAAACCAAAAAGCCCTTCAAATGAATTTTATGGGGGAAAAAGGGCTTTCAAAGCAGATACAATGCAAGAAATCGGCCCAAAAGAAACAATCGGCATGTATGGAAAGCAATTAGCCAAAGGTGACGATGGACAGGCGTATGATTTGCTTGTCTTTAGGGGCAAGCACAGGATTCAGCTTGTAATTAAAAAGTATTTGGGGAAAGCAGACCAAAGCAGAATTGCACAAAGAGAATTTGCTGCTTTTCAAAAGCTGAAAGCAGGGGGCTACTCTGTTCTGCCGACAATAAGGCTGGTTGAAATAAATGGAACGAAATTTGTTGCACTCACAGACCTTTCAAAATTCGGTGATGTCCAATTGAAGCGGGCAGTGCTTCCATCAATTTGGGCCAGGGATTTTAGCTATATTAGGTCAATAGGCATAAGTGAAAAAGAAATAAAAAAGATGTTAACCCAAATAACAGAGGAGAACAAGAGGGCGGAAATGGAATTTGGCATAAGTTTAAGCGACAGTTGGGAGATTATTATTGATACAAAAAACAAAACAATCAAAGCATTTATTTTGGATTTATCGAGGGCAGTATATGCAAAAGGAATTTGACCTTGTTTTGAAAAATTGCCTTGCAGTGCAGAAGGGCCAGGCTTTCAAGAGAAATATCGGGATTAAGGCGGGAAAAATTGAAAAAATTTCGCTTGACATTGAAAAGCTGAATTCAGTGAAAGTAATTGACTGCAAGGGAAGCTTTCTTATTCCCGGTTTAATCGACAGCCATGTGCATTTCCGCTTTCCCGGCATGGCCCATAAGGAGGACTGGAAAAGCGCAACAAGGGCGGCAATTGCAGGCGGCGTGACAACTGTCCTTGACATGCCGAACACTATTCCTCCGCTTACAAGCAGGCACCTGCTGCAGGAAAAAACAGCAGGCGTAAAAGCTGATGCACTGTGTAATTTTGGGTTTCATTTCGGCGCAACCACAGACAATGAAAGCGAATTGAAAAGGTTAGGCTGGGTGCCTTCAATAAAAGTTTTCATGGGAAGCAGCACAGGCTCGCTTCTTGTAAAGGAAGAAAAAAACCTTGAAAGGATTTTTAAGATTGCGAATAAAAAAGATTTTCTTGTTACAGTGCATGCAGAGGACGAGGACATTATACAGGAAAACCTGAAAAGGGCAAAATGGGACGGAAAGAACAATGCAAAATTCCACAATGAAATCAGGAGCCCTGCTGCGGAAAGGGTTGCGGTTGAAAAAGCGTTAAGGCTGCAGAAAAAAATAGGCAACAAAATCCACTTTTTGCATGTTTCAACAGAAGACGGGCTTGGATTGATTGCTGATGCAAAAAAGGAAAGGCAGGGAGTAAGCTGTGAAGTTACTCCGCATCATTTGTTTTTATCCGAAGAGGATATTGGAAAGCTGGGCAATTTCGGAAAAATGAACCCCCCCTTGAGAAGCAGGCAGGACCAGAATGCATTATGGAAAGGCATTGGAAAAGGAATTGTTGACTGCATAGGGACTGACCATGCACCGCACACGCTTGAAGAAAAACAGAAGCCCTATTTTGATGCTCCCAGCGGCGTTCCCGGAGTGGAAACAATGCTTCCGCTTTTGCTTGATTCTGTTGCAAAGGACAGATTGTCAATTGCAAAATTAACAGAGCTTTGCTGCGAGAATCCAGCAAGGATTTTCGGATTAAAGGGAAAAGGGGCTGTAAGGGAAGGGTTTGATGCAGACCTTGCGCTTGTCTGCCTGGAAGGAACCACAGTAATTAAGAATGAAAATCTGCAGACAAAATGCAGATGGTCGCCTTTCAATGAAGCAAGGCTGCAGGGAAAAATTGAAAAGGTTTTTATTGCAGGAAAGGGGGTTTTTTGAATGAGGAGAAGGCACAGGCAAACACCGGGAAAGCAATATCGTGAAGAAAAAGGAAGGGACACAAGATACTGGAAGCTTGCAAGAAAGGGGAGAATGCCTTGGTCTAAGGCAAGTGCCCTTATTACAAGGCAGCCAGAACCCGAGTTTGTGGAATTTAATCGGGAAGGCGATTATTGGGTTCCTGATCTTACTTGGCCTGCTTTTGCAGGGTTAAAAGTCGGGCAGAAAGCAGTGCTCGGAAGATACGAGTATGTTCCAGACTTGAAAAAGACAACAAGCAAGAGGGTTGTTTTTGAGGCAGTTACGCATGCTTCCACAAGAAATCCGTCTTCAGGAAGCGTCGGGCTTTTTGAAATTGATTTGGCAACAAATACAATAAAAAGATACAGGGGCGATTGAATGGATTCGAAAAAAGAATTGTGCAATGAATTGTTTGAAATAGGCGCAGTGAAATTCGGGGAATTCACATTGAAAAGCGGCTTGAAAAGCCCGATTTACATTGACCTGCGAGTGCTTGTGAGCTATCCAAAAGTATTGAAGATTGTTGCGCTTGAACTGAAAAAAATTTCTTCTGGATTGAAATTTGACAGGATTGCAGGCATTCCTTATGCCGCAATCGCAATTGCCACTGCATTAAGCCTTGAAAGCGGATGGCCAATGGTTTATCCGCGCAAAGAAGTCAAGGATTACGGCACAAAAAAGCCGATTGAAGGCGTATTCAAAGAAGGGCAGACAGTGCTTGTGGTTGATGACCTGATTACAACAGGCGGAAGCAAATTCGAGGCAATTGCACCCCTGCAGGAGAACGGCCTGAAAGTGAAGGACATTGTTGTTTTGGTTGACAGGGAACAGGGCGGTGCGAAAGAGCTTTCAGAAAAAGGATATGCTCTGCACGCAGTGCTGAAAATAAGCGAACTGCTGCAGATTTTAAAGGAAAACAAAAAAATTTCAGAAGCACAGTTCAGGGATTTGCAGAAATATTTTT
>JAQTPU010000114.1 GCA_028712575.1 Candidatus Iainarchaeum sp. | reverse complement strand
ATTATCATGAATAGCGGAAATTCAGACTCAAAAGGGATAATTAAGGAAAAAACTGAAGGTTCTGTTATGCGCGACAGAATTGCATTTGCTGATAGCGACAGCAGAAAACAGTTTTTCTTAGCAGTGCGAGAAGCAAGCCTCGTTTCAAGCTGGGACGCGCTTGCTGAGTTATTCACTATTTGCAGAAGCCAGTTTCAAGGATACCAATACGGAAAAACACTGCTCCCTGAAACCCTGTTTGAAAAAATGCTTGGGCTTTTGCCAAAAGAAAAACAAGAATTCTTTGCTCCCTTGATTTGCAAAAAACCGGGAAACTGGGGAATGATAAAAGGCGGAGAAAATAATTACGCAAAAAACTCTGCTGCAATTATTGCAAGGTTAAGGGAAGGATTTCAGAGAAAGACGGAGAGTGGCGCATTTGCAAAGCCGGTTGATTTGAATGTGCCACTGTCAGAAGAGCTTTGCGAATTAGTTGGTGCAATTATTGGTGACGGCTGTGTGGACGGTTATGTTCCAAAGCAAGGGAACTCAAAATATCATGTCCAAATTGTTGGCAATAGCGTTTCGGACAAGGATTATTTGTTAATCATTTTGTCTGCAATTGCAAAAAACATTTTTGGGATTAATGCGAAGCATTATTTTAGAAAAGGCCATAATGCGCTAAACTTGGATCTTTATTCCAAACAGCTATTCCTGTTATTGACAAATAGATTCGGTTTTCCGGCTGGGCCAAAAACTTACACCACGAAAATTCCTGAAGAAATAATGAAGGCTGAGGAGAAATTTGTCTTTGCAACAATAAGGGGAATTTTTGATACCGATGGCTGTGTTTTCTTGGATCCAAGAAAAATTTACAACAGGCCTTATCCAAGAATTACATTACAGACTGTAAGTGAACCATTGTTTCTGCAATTGAAGGAATTTCTTTCCAAATACTTTGCGCTTTATGCACACCACAGCATTGCAAGGCACAGTTATTGCATTGAAGTATACGGGCACAAGCAAGTAGAAAAATGGATGAAACTTATCGGATTTTCAAACTCGCGAAACTTTAGAAAAATAGAAGCCTGTGGAGGGAATCAAACCCTCGACCTCCACCTTACCAAGGTGGCATTCTGTCGCTGAACTACACAGGCAATAACAAAAAAATTAGCATTGAAAACAATTTTAATAGGTTCGGGCGTGTGCAGGCCAGTTTATTTTACTTCCTGGATTTTGCCGTCTTTGAATACAACTGGGTAAAGTGCCATGCCAATATCTCTATTGAGAAAGTCGTAGCTGCCTGTTATGCCTTGGAATTGGCCATAGGTGGAAAATGTTTTCACGAATTGCACAGGGTCATTGTTTTTTGAAAGGATATCGGCAATTGCATGCAGATTGTCATAAGCTACTGCCGTATAGCCCAGGCTGTTTCCTTCCAAATTTACCTGGTTTTTTGCTTTTTCCCTGAACTCCGAATATTGCCCACTGTTTTCTATGGAGACTTTTAATGCAGTCAAATGTACATTGTTAAAAATCTCCGGGCTTTTGTAAATCAAATTGCCGCAAACCGGAATCATATTGGTATAAATTTTTGGGTAATCTTGCCGTGTTTTTATCTGGCTTATAATGGGAATAGAATTTAATGCGGCAATATAAATTGCTTCCGGTTTTGACTCTAATAATTTAAGCAAAGGAGTGGAAAAGTCATTAGCCTCGCCTAAAAAAGTTTCTTCGGAAATTATTTCAATTCCATGCATTTTTGCTTCTTTGACAAATGCTTCGGCGCTTGCTTTTCCATATTCGTTGTTGATGTATAAAACAGCTGCCTTTTTGATTGAGCCAATGTCCATATCCGCTATACTGGCTTTTGCATCATCCTCTGCCCTGGAGAAAAAAGACGCTGAATTTTCATTTTTGGAAACAACATCTGCAAAAACAAGAGAGACAAATAAAGGGGTGCCTTGTTTTGCTAATGGAGAAATAGCTACAGTCGGTACTGACATTGTGCTGATAATTATTTCAGGATTTTTGAGTTTCACTGTATTGAAAGCAGTAATTCCTTCTGTTGCAAGATTTTTGTTATCCTCCACAATTAACTCAATTTTCACGCCGTTTATCCCGCCCGAATTGTTGATTTCCTGTTGTGCAATTTTCAAGCCGTCCAGATAAGAATTTCCAATAAATGCACCGGAGCCGGTTAAATCAACAAGCGCACCAATTTTTACCGTGTCCTTTTTCTGCGTTGCGCAGCCACTGGCCAAAATTGCAAGCACGATTAAGCCAATAGCCAGAATTTTTGTTTTCATTTTTTCTCAATAATTTCCCTTATTTTCTGCAATTCTTTCAATTTGATTTTTTCCTGTTTTCCGCTCTGCATGTTTTTGAGCATTATTTCTCCCTGTTTCAATTCGTTTTCTCCGATGATTGCGACAAAGGGAATTCCTTTTTTGTTTGCATACTCAATGTTTTTGCTCAAAGACCTCTGCATTAAATCGTTTTCAACATTCAAATTTAAAGAGCGCAGTTCTCTCGCAATCTTTAAACTCTCTTTGCTTGCTTCCAATCCAATTGGAATTACCAGGAGCTGGGTTTTGTTTTTGCAGATTTCCTTTCCTTCAAGGCAGTCAAGCAGCCTGTCAACTCCAAAGCTATACCCTACGGCAGGCGTGGCTGGGCCGCCATATGTTTCAATGAGCTTGTCGTATCTGCCTCCTCCGCAGACGCTTATCCCTGCGCAGGAAATTTCAAAAACATTTCCAGTGTAATACTCAAGGCCGCGCGCAAGGCTTGCGTCAAACTTCACGAATTCAGAAAGCGCCGCCTGTTCGCAGTAATCAAGCAATTCTTTCAATTCATTAAAGCCTTTTTTGTCCTTGACAATTTTTTCAATCTTTTTCAAATCATTATTCTTTATTATTTGCAGGATTTTTGTTGAAATCCCTTTCTGCTTCAATTCCTCTTCCACGCCGTTCCCGCCTATTTTTTCCAGCTTGTCAATGCTCCTGAAGCAGTCAGCCAGCTGTTCATTTTTTATTCCGCAGGCAATTCCAATCTGTTCAAGCAGCTGCTTGTTTGCAACTTTTATAAAAAATTTCAATCCAAGATTTTTCATTATCTTGTATCCAAGCGCAATCAATTCAAAATCGGCTAGGATTGAAGCCGAACCAATAATGTCTGCATCGGCTTGGGTAAATGAACGATAGCGCTTCGCACCAGGGCGGTCATACCTGTACACAGGGCCGATTTGGTATCTCTTGAAGGGCTTTATCAGTTGCGGGTTTGAAGCAACTACTCTTGCAAG
>JAQTPU010000014.1 GCA_028712575.1 Candidatus Iainarchaeum sp. | reverse complement strand
ATCTTGTCAGCGATGATTGCAGCAAATGGGTCGATGAAAAAGGCTGGCACAACTGCATTGTAAGCATGCCTGGCCTTTCAAACAAGGAAATTGTTGCATGGTGCGACATTGCAAGGAAAAAATTTTATTTGAGGCCAAGCTATGTGGCAAGCAAATTTATCCAGATAATAAAACAGCCCCAGGAGCTTCCCCGCTTGTTAAAGGCAAGCAGGACATTTTTGAAATACCTTGCAAAAAAGTGATTCTATGAAGGCAAGCGTAATTATTCCGGCTTTCAATGCAGAAAAGGCAATCAAACAGTGCCTGGAGGCGCTGGAAAAGCAGACAACCGGGAATTTTGAGGTCATTGTCGTTGATGACGGCAGCACTGACAAAACTCCCGAACTGGCAAAAAAATTCAGGGGAATAAGATTGCTGCAGCAGAAAAATTCCGGGCCAGCAGCAGCAAGGAATTTGGGCGCAAAAAACGCAAAAGGCGAAATAATCATATTCACTGATTCCGACTGCATTGCGGAAAAAAACTTTTTGGAGGAAATGCTTGCCCCTTTTGCAGACAAAAAAATTGCCGGAGTGCAGGGCAAATACAAAAGCAGGCAAAAGGAACTTGCGGCAAGGCTTACGCAGCTTGAAATAGAGCAGAGGCACGAAAAAATGGCGAAACAGGAAAGCATTGATTTTATGGGAAGTTATGCGGCCGCGTATAGAAAAAAAGTTTTTGAGGAAATGAAGGGCTTTGACACAAGCTATCCAATGGCTTCAGGAGAAGACACAGATTTGAGTTTCCGCATTTCAAAAGCAGGCCATAAAATGGTTTTTTCCGAAAAAGCGGTTGTCTGGCACACACACCCCGCCTCTTTCTTGAAATATTTGAGGATAAAATTTTACAGGGCGTTCTGGAGAACAAAATTATACGGAAAACACAAGGACAAGATTGTGAACGATTCATACACTTCACTGATGATAAAAATACAATTGGCAGTAAGTTACTTTTTTATTGCGTCAGTTATAGTTGCAGGATTCAATTCAGATGCATTGAAATTTTCAGCAATTTCCATAATAGTATTTTTCATTACAACAATTCCTTTTGCAGCATGGGCTTTCGGGAGAGACAAAACGATTGGAATTGTTTTTCCAGGAATTGCCTTTTGCAGGACAATTTCTTTTGGCATCGGCCTAATTGCCGGAACAATCAGGCAAGTGAGGAACAGCATATGAGAATCGTGCATGTTTTTCACCATTTTGCCCCGTGCAAGGGCGGGGTTGAGACAGTGATACTGCAGCTGTCAAAACAGCTTCAGCCGAGGCATTCGTGCAGAGTGGTGTGCCTGAACAAATGCCCAAAAGGAAGGGAAACTCTTGGAAAAAAAGAAACAATAGAGGGAATAGAGGTCACGAGAATCCCTTTCCTTAATCTTGGATTTTACAAATTTGCGCCATGCATTGGAAAAGAACTGAAAAATACAGATGTCCTTCATGTGCACGGAGTGAATTTTTTTTCAGATTTTTTGGCGGTTACAAGCTTTCTGCACAGAAAGCCGATGATTCTTTCAACGCACGGCGGAATTTTCCATACAAACAAAAAAAGCCTTTTCAAAAAGGCTTATTTCTTCGGATGGAACAGGCTTGCGCTTAAGGCGTTTAAAAAAATCGTGTGCGTAAGCAAAAACGATTTTGAATTGTTCTCAAAAATGGTGAAAAAAGAAAAGCTGGCGCTTATTGAAAACGGGATTGACTTTGAAAAATTTTCGGGAAAAAACGGGAAAAGGCGGAATTCGTTTGTTTTTGTGGGAAGGCTTAGCAGAAACAAGCGCATTGACAATCTTATAGGGTGCTTTGCCGTGCTTGGAAAAAAGCAGGATTTTGAGCTTCACATTGTGGGGCCGGACTTTGATAATCTCGTTGAAAGCATGAAGAAAAAAGCCGAAGAAGCAGGAATAGGAAAAAATGTTTTTTTCCATGGCGAAGTGCCGGAAAAAAGGCTTGTTGAACTAATGCAGAGCGCAGAATTTTTTGTTTCCGCATCAGAATACGAGGGTTTTGGATTGACTGCGCTCGAGGCAATGGCAGCAGGCTGCATTCCTGTTTTAAACAACATTGACTCTTTTAGGAATTTTGTGAAGAACGCGGAAAACGGCTTTATTGCGGAGTTTGAAAAAAACAATGAAGCGGCGGAAAGAATTTCCGGTGTTATGCGGCTTGCGCCTGGGCGCAGGAAAGAAATTGCGCAGAAAGCGGCCAAAACAGCAGAGGAATTCTCCTGGAAAAAAAAAGCCCTGGAATATGAAAAGGTTTACCTGGAAGTGGCAAAATGAAACAGCCGGTTGTTTCAATCATAACGCTGAACTGGAACGGCAAAGAATACACAAAACAGTGCATTGAATCCATTGCTGAAAACACCGCAAGGGAAAAATACGAACTCATCATTGTCGACAACGGAAGCACTGATGCAAGCATTGAAATGCTAGAAGAAATGAAACGCAAAAAGCTTGTTGACACAGTAATCCTGAATTCCGAAAACAGGGGGTTTGCCGGCGCAAACAACCAGGGAATGAAAATTGCAAAGGGAAAATACCTGTTTCTGCTGAACAATGACACTTTGCTTGAAAAAAACTGGCTTGAAAACCTGTGCAGGACTGCCGAAAGCAGCGGAAAAATAGGCATTCTCGGGACAGACCTCCCTTCAGGGGAAAATTCAAATGAAGGATTCGGCGGAGGATTCATTGACGACAAGGGAATAGCAAGGCACTCGTACAGGAATGAGGAAGGACCTGCAGAACAGGTGGGCGGGGCTGCTTTTTTTATCAAGAGGAATGTTTTTGAAAAAATCGGGTTTCTGGACGAAGGATACAACCCGATTTATTTCGAGGAAAGCGATTACTGCGCAAGGGCAAGAAAAGCCGGCTTTGAAGTCTGGCACACGCCGAAGGTCAGGATAATCCATTTCGGCTCCGCAATTGTAAAAAAGCAGGCAGGCAAATGGAGCTTTGTAACATTAAACAAAAACAGGGTAAGGTTTATGCTCCTGCATTTTTCAAAAACAAGGCTTTTGAAGGGCTTTTTCTGGGAATTTTTGAGGATAATAAAAAACATTTTTACATTGAAAGCGCACTGGCTTTTTGAGGCATACTTGATAAACCTCGGAAATTTTCCGGAAATAATCGAAAAAAGAAAAAGATATGCAAAAGGAAATTTAATGGTGATGCCGTGAAAAAAATTGCCGTTGTATTCGGAACAAGGCCTGAAATAATAAAGCTTGCGGAAATAATACCGCTTTTGAAAAGGAAAAAAAACGTGCAGACCCTGCTTGTTTTCACAGGCCAGCATTACGATTACAATCTTTTCGGGATTTTCATGAAAGAGCTTGGCCTGCCGGAGCCGGACATCAACCTGGGAATAGGTTCGGGAACACAGGCATACCAGGTAGGGACAATACTGATGAAACTTGAAGAATGCTTTGCAAAGGAAAAGCCAGGCATAGTGGCCGGGCTTGGAGACACTAATTCGGTTTTCGGGGCAGCGCTTGCAGCGGAAAAAATGAAAATTCCCTTTGCGCACATCGAAGCGGGAATAAGGAGCTTTGACAGGACAATGCCTGAAGAAGTTAACCGCGTCCTGACAGACCAGATTTCAAGCTACTGCTTTGCCCCGACAAAAACCGCAGTTAAAAACCTGCACAAAAGCGAGGCGCCCGGGAACAGGATTTTCCTTACGGGAAACCCCATTGTCGAAGTAGTGCAGAAAAATCTGGAAAAATCTAGGAATTCGGGGATAATGGAAAAGCTTTCCCTGAAAAAAAACGAATTTGTCCTGCTGACAATGCACCGCTCGGAAAATGTGGACAGCGGGGAAAAGCTGGAAAGCATTGCAAATGCGCTTTCAAAAATAAAATGGAAAATTGTTTTTCCAATGCACCCGAGGGCAAGGGCAAAAATCGAGGAATCCGGCTTGACGGAAAAATTCAATGCAATAAAAAATATTGTGATTACGGAGCCGCTTGGATATTTTGATTTCCTGCAGTTGTGCGCAAACTCACGCTATCTCCTTTCAGATTCCGGAGGCGTTCAGGAAGAGGCGGCTGTTTACAAGAAATTTGTAATAATACTCCGCGAAAATACCGAAAGGCCGGAAATACTGGGAAAATTCGGGGTGCTTGCAGGCTTCAATGAGAAAAAAATAATTTCATCCGCCGGCAAAATTGAAAAGGGATTTGCGGAATTGGAAAAAAAACTGCAAAAAATCGCCTGCCCTTTCGGGGATGGAAAAGCAAGCCGGAGAATTGTTGAAAAGCTCCTGGAGGCCGTGAAATGAAGGTCCTTTTCAACACGTCTCCGGGCGCATTTGAAAATCCGGGCGGCGGGGAAATCCAGCTGCTCAAGACAAAGGCGGAACTGGAAAAGCTTGGCTTTGAAATAGAACTGTTTGACGGAAGCCGGGATATTGCGGATTTTGATTTGCTGCACAATTTTAACATCCACAGGGACACATTTCCCGTAATTCGGAGTGCTTTTAAAAAAAAAGTCCCTGTTGCAATTTCAACAATCTACTGGCCATCGCTGAAATACTCGCTTTTATGGAACAGGGGGACGGTAAAAAAGGCAAAGGCAGTCGCTGCCGAACTGATAAACAGGCTGGATTTTCCGGGCCTTTCAAGCGTGAAAAAAAACCTCCGCAGGGCAGATATTCTCCTGCCGAATTCAGAGGCCGAAGCAAGAATCATTTCAGGCCAGTTCGGGGTTCCGCCTGAAAAAATCGCCCCCATATGCAACGGGGTGGATGAAAGGTTTGCAGAAGCAGGCCCGGAAGAATTTGAAAAAAAATTCGGATTCAGGGATTTTGTGTTATACGCGGGCAGGATAGAGGAAAGGAAAAACGTGCTTTCTTTGGTGAGGGCAATGAAAAACTCAATGGAAAAACTTGTAATCATGGGCAATGCAAAGCAGGGCAGCGAAGAATACGCCTTGCAATGCAGGCAGGAGGCGGGAAAGAACACTGTTTTTCTGGAAGCAATTCCGCACGAATCAGGCCTGCTTGAAAGCGCTTATGCCGCCTGCAAGGTTTTTGCACTGCCGAGCTGGTATGAAACTCCCGGCCTTGCCGCGCTTGAAGCCGGCCTGGCGGGGGCAAATATTGTGGTTACAAAAGAAGGCTGCACAAAGGAGTATTTCGGGGAATTCGCGTCTTATGCAGACCCTGCAAGCATAACTGACATTGAAGAAAAAATTTCCAGTGAATGCGCAAAGCAGAAAACACCAGGTTTGCAGAAGAGGATTCTTGGAAATTTTTTGTGGAAAAACACTGCCGAACAGACGGCAGAGGCATATTCGATGGTTGTGAAAAAATAATTTTGGTGGTCTTTTGTCAAAATTCCTTTTTGTTGTTTCCAATGCGGAAGAGTTTGCATCTGCAAAAAAATTTTTTTCGGAACAGGCCGGAAAAAACTGCAGGGCTGTTTTCATTTTCCACGTGTTTTACCCGGATTCCGGAAATCCCGCGGGGAATGAGGAATTCAAAAACAAGCTGGGTTTTGTTTCAAAAAAAGAGCTGGAGGCGATAGAGGAAGAGGCGGGTTTTTTTGCAAGAAACTGGTACCTGTTTGACAGGGAATTTGAAAAAGCAATAACCTACAGGGGGATAAATCTCGGGTTTTTGCATGAAAATGAGGCATCGCTTTTTTTCAGGGAAATTTTCACCCTCGTGAAAGCGATTGGAAATGCGGTTGAATGGGAAAATCCCGGAAAAATAATCGCATTTTCAGGAAGCCTTGCGGGCGAGTGCTGTGCGGCTGTTTCAAAAAACAGGGAAATTGTTTTTTTGGGGGCCGAAAGCGCAAAGCGCCCCGAATTCCCAAATTTGACTGCAAAAAAAGCGCGTGAAATAAGCCGGAAGCTGCCTAAAATAATTGCAGAGCTCCTGGGAAGCGGAAAGGGGAAAGGGGCTGAAACTGTTTTTATAAGAAGCAGGGGCTATATAGGGAATGTGCAGAAAGCGCTTGAAAAGGATTCTTCCCTGAAAGTGGTTTCTCTTGACGAATTTTTATTGAAAACACTGCTGAATCCATTCAAGCTTGCGGAATTTGTTTCAAAAAGGGGCGGGCTGGAAAAAAAATTTCTGGCCGCATTTGAAAATTACGAAAAAAGCCCTGCTTTTGAAAAAAAATTTTTTTTTGAAGGCACGGATTTCAGGAAGCTTTTTGAAATAAGGTTCAGGGGCGCTGTCCAGAGAAACTGGCCTGAATTCGGCTGCCTTATTGATTTTTTGTCCGGGGTTTTTGATTCTGAAAAGCCGAAAATAACCGTGCTTTGGGAGGACATCACTCCCTTTGAAAGAATCTGCGTGCTGCTTGCAAGGCAGCGCGGCACAAAAAGCATTGTAATGCAGCACGGTGTCTTTAACCCTGTTTTGAAAAAAGGCTGCTGGATATCGGGATTTGCGCCGGTTACAGCTGACAGGATTGCTGTCTGGGGCCCGAGGTTTGAAAAAAGCCTTTCAGGGCATGGGGTGCCGAGGGAAAAAATTGTTGTTACAGGGCCCCCGAGATTTGACAAGCTGAAAAAAAATGTTTTTAATCCTGCGGGGTTCAGGGAAAAGCACGGAATTAAGCCGGAAGAAAAAATAATTACAATAATAACCCATGCGACCTTCAATAACGAGGATTTCAAGGTGATAATTGAAGAGGCTGAAAATTACGGGGGAAAGAAAAAAATAATTGTAAAATTGCATCCCCTTGAAAATCCTTCAAAATATAATAATGCGGCTGCAGGCAGGGCATTGATAATGCAGCATACCGACCTTCACGAACTCCTGAATGCAACAGATGCCGTAATAATGCAGAATTCGACAGCAGGCCTTGAAGCGATGATTCTCGGAAAGCCTGTGATTGTTTTTGAAACAAAATTGAGGCTCGCGGGCTCTTTCAATGAAACAGGCGCGGTCCTTAGGGCAAAAACAAGGCAGGAACTGCGGAAAGCGATTGAAACAGCGCTTGACACTGAAAAAAAGGCGCTGCTTGGCAGGAAAATAAGGGAATTTGTTTTTGACAATGCGTTTGAACAGGACGGAAAAGCCACTGAAAGGGCGGTTCGCGCAATTAAGGAATTAATGCACGAATAGCACCGGGGAAAGCTTTGAAAGATGAACCAAAAGGGCTTTTATATGTTTTCAAAAATATAAATTGTAGCAATTAATGCTGATTTAAAAATTTTTGGCTGGTTTTTATGGAAGATTTTTTTAAGGGAAAAACAATTCTCGTAACAGGCGGAACAGGCTTTCTGGGGACTGCGCTTGTGAAAAGGCTGCTTGAATATGGCCCGCATGCAATAAGGGTCTTGAGCAATGACGAATTCGGGCATTACCAGAGCCAGAAAAATTTTGAAGACCCGAGAATAAGGCACCTGCTCGGCGATGTAAGAGATTTGGAAAGAATGCGGATTGCATGCCAGGATGCCGATGTTGTGATTCACGCGGCCGCATTGAAAAGGATAGACCTTATTGAGTACAATGTAATGGAAGGGGTTTATACAAATGTGATGGGCACAATGAATGTTGTCAGGGCCTGCCTTGACCAAAAGGTTCCGAAGGCTGTTTTTATTTCAACAGACAAGGCCTGCAGCCCGCTGAACAGCTATGGCGCGACAAAAATGCTTGGGGAAAGGATTTTTGTTGAAAGCAATTATAACAAGGGCAGAAGCAAAACAGCGCTTGTTGCTGTAAGGTATGGGAATGTTTTGAACAGCACCGGAAGCGCTGTCCCGATTTTCCTTGAAAGGATTGCACAGGGAAAAGACCTCTGCATTACCGACGAGAGAATGACCCGCTTTGCGATTTCAGAGGACAGGGCGGTTGACGAGGTAATGAATGCGATAAAGTACGGGACAGGCGGGGAAATTTTTGTCCCAAAGCTTGTTTCAAACAGGGTCACTGACCTTGTGGAAGTGCTTCTGGAACATTTCAAGGCAAAGAACAGGACAAAAGTGGTCGGAATAAGGCCTGGAGAAAAAATTCACGAAGAGCTGATTAATGAAAGCGAAAGCACAAGGGCATATGAATTCAGGGACAGTTACGTGATACTAAGCCAGATTTACAGCGGCAAGCCCGAATATTACCCGTATCTAAAGGGCAAAAAAACAGTGAACTTCACTAATTTTTCAAGCAAGGACTTTGTTGTAAGCAAAAAGGAACTGAAAGAGCTCCTGATAAAAGCAAAAATCCTTAATTAATTATTTTTGGAAGTGTCTGCATGTACAAGGTTGTTTATATCGGAAACATAATGGATGTGCCTGAATTTATTTCACACGACAAGGATTTGAAACTTGAATTCATAATTGCAGAAGAGGAAAAATTGTCGGAAGACCTGCTGACTTTCTCGATAGTGCGCAATGTCCCCCTGCACACTGTAAAAAAAAGCCGGGAAATAAGCGCCCTCCTGAAAGGAAAAAAAATAGATTTCTGCATAATGTGCTCTTTCGGCCAGAAAATAACCCCTGACACGATAAAAGAAACAGACATTTACAACCTGCACTGGAGCTCTCTTCCGGAATACAAGGGCAGGCACCCGATTTATTGGGCAATAATGCAGAACGAAAAAAAACTCGGAATTTCCCTGCACAGGGTTGCGGCAGAAATAGACCTTGGGGAAATAATTTCAAAAAAGGAAATCGAATACTATTTGTGGCTCAATGAAAAAGACGCTTTTGAACTGTTGACTGCAAAAGTCCCCGAACTTCTTCAGGACCTGAAATTGTTCCTGCAGGGAAAGAAAAAACCTGAAAAAAATTCTGCAGGCAGTTATTACAGGCCTGTTTCAGAAGCAGAAACAACAATCAGCCTTGAAAAAGACACTCTTTCAGACATTTTCAACAAGGCAAGGTCGCAGGCCCGCTATAAGGGCGCAAAGCTTGTTTCGGGAAAAAAAACCTTTTTTGTAAAAAAACTCAAATTCGGAAAAACCCCTGCTGGAAAAAACCTTTCAAAAGGGGAGGAATTCACTGAAAAAGGCGCAACATGGATTTTCCTTAACAGGGCAATTTCAATCAAGCTTGTTGATTTTACAGAAGAGCAGTGATTTGATGATTTGCGCAATAATGCAGCCCACTTATCTGCCCTGGCTCGGTTATTTTGATTTGGTTGATTCAGCGGAAAAATTTGTTTTTCTGGACAATGTCCAGCTTGAAAAAAGCTCCTGGCAATTGAGAAACAGGATAAAAACAGCCCAGGGAGAACTTTTTTTGAGCATAAGCAGGAAAAAAACTGAAGAACGGGAAATTCCCCTCATAAAAGACGCGGAAATTGATTTGCAGGGCAATTGGAAAAAAAAGCACCTTGCCTCGATAGAACAGGCCTACAGGAAAGCCTTGCATTTCAGCGAAATTTTTCCCTTTGTAAAGGAACTGCTTGAACCGAATGAAAAAAAACTCGGCAGGTTCCACATTGAAACAATAAAGGCGATTTCAAAAAAAATCGGAATCAAAACGGAATTCCTTGTCGCATCAGAACTTTCAGGCATTGAAGGCGGGCGCGAGGAACGAGTTATTTCAATCTGCAAAAAAATAAAATGCAACGAGTACCTTTCTCCGCAGGGCTCTGCGGATTACATTGAAAAAGAAAAGCCGGGGGGAAATTTCCAGGAAAATGGGATTGAATTAAAGTACCACAATTTTGCACACCCGGAATATGGGCAGCTTTATGGAAAATTTCTCCCATGCATGAGCATTATTGACCTGATGTTCAATGAAGGCGCAAAAAAAAGCCTTGAAATAATAAGAAGCGGGAGAAAAAAGCCCTTCAGCTGCCTTGAATTAAGGGAAACACTTTTAAAAAACTAACACCATTAAGGAATATGAAAGGGGAATAGAAAATGGCAAAAAAAACAAAAAAAGAAAAAACAAGTGCAGAAGACAAATACAGGGATGTCGTGAAAAAATACAATTACCTCGGTTTTTTATACAATGCAACCCACCCCGGGGCATATTGCGCAAGCCCTCCGCACCAGGTTTATATCGAGCTTACAAATGTCTGCAACCTGCGCTGCACGCACTGCCCTCAATCCACAATGAGGCGGAAGCCCCAGTACATGGACATGAAGCTTTTCGAAAAAATAATAAAGGAACTCGCGCCACACAAGCCCTTCATTGACCTGTACCTGCAGGGAGAGTCCCTTTTACACCCGAAAATTGTCGATGCAGTAAAAATCTGCAGGAAATACGGGCTGCTGCCGAGAATCACTACAAATGCCACACTGCTGAAAAAAAACCTTTCAAAAAAACTGATTGATGCAGGCCTTGACAAAATAGAATTTTCAATGAGCGGTGCAACAAAAAAAGGCTATGAGGCAATCCACAGGGGGGCAAAATACGAGGATACCCTGAATAATATGCTTGATTTTCTGGAATTGAACGCAGGGGCCGGCTTTCCTGTGCATGCAAGGCCTGTTTTCGTGCAGGAAGAAAAAACAATTAATGAAAAGGAAAAATACATCAGGCTTTTTTCAAAGCTTCCCCTTGACGACATTCATGTAAGCCCGCTCATCAACATGTTCGGCTGGAACAAGGAGCTTGACTTGTCGCCGTTTAAAAACAAGCCGAGGGAAGAATGGCCGATTTGCAAATGCCCCTGGAGGCAGATAGGGATAAATGCAGACGGAAGCGTAAGGGCATGCATTTTTGACTATGATTCAAGGTATCTTGTAGGCGATGAAAACAAGGAAAGCATTGTGAACTTGTGGAACAGCGAAAAAATGCAGAAATTCAGGCAGACAATAATCGACAGGAGATATGAGGAGTTTGACAAGCCGGGCCTGCCGCTCTGCACTGAATGCAGCCAGATATGGCCGAGCAATGCAAATCCCGACACAACGCAATTGCCGCAGGACTTCTGCAAGGAAATGGACAATTTTTTCAAAAACGAGCAGCATCTCTTCAGGGCGAGATACGCCCCCCTTGAAGAAAAAAAGAAAAAGGCGGAATGGCTGAAAAAAAACAGGAAAGAATGGCTTAAGGAAGCCCTTGCGGATTAAAAATTGCAAGTGAAAAAAAATGGAAATAAAAATCTCCGGCAGGAAAATTGGCCCAAAAGAAAAAGTTTTCATTATTGCCGAGATATCCGCAAACCACTGCCAGAATTATGAAATTGCTGAAAAAACAATCATTGCGGCAAAAGAAGCTGGCGCAGATGCAATAAAAATGCAGACATATACTCCCGATACAATCACTATGGATTGTGGCAGCAGCTTATTCCAGATAAAGCACGGCAGTGCATGGGACGGAAAAACACTTTATTCGCTTTATAAGGAGGCATATACTCCCTGGGAATGGCAGCCGAAGCTGAAAAAGCTTGCTGAAAGCCTTGGCATGGCCTGGTTTTCAACGCCTTTTGACAGAACAGCGGCTGATTTTCTAGAAAAAATAAATGTTCCCGCGTATAAAATAGCTTCACAGGAAATAAACGACCTTCCCTTAATCGAATACATTGCAAAAAAGGGCAAGCCTGTGCTGCTTTCAACAGGCATTGCCACTTTGAAAGAAATAAAAGAGGCTGTTCAGGCATGCAAAAAGGCCGGGAACAGGCAGATTGCGGTTCTTAAATGCACTTCGGAATATCCCGCGGCTTTTGAGGACATTAACCTGAAGACAATCCCTGATTTGGAAAAAAAATTTGGCACTGTAATGGGAATTTCGGACCATACGCTCGGAGAGGCAGTCCCCATTGCGGGCATTGCGCTCGGCGCAAGAATAATTGAAAAGCATTTTATTCTTGACAAAAAAATCGGCGGGCCCGATGCGTCTTTTTCAATGGAAGCAAGGGACTTTGCAGGAATGGTGCAGAGCATAAGGGAGGCTGAAAAAGCCCTTGGAAAAGTGACTTACAAGCTTAATGCAAGGATAAAAAAGAACCGTGATTTCAGAAGGTCTCTTTTTGCGTCAAAGGACATCAAGAAAGGGGAAAAATTTTCCCAGGAAAATGTAAGGTCAATAAGGCCAGGCTTCGGGCTTGAACCAAAATTTTTCAGAAAATTAATAGGAAAAAAGGCGAAAAAAGAAATCAAGAAATGCACTCCGCTTTCCTGGAAACTTGTGGAAAAATAATTATCTTTTGAAAACAGGCCTGAATTTTCCCCCCCTTAAAATTCCTTTTGTGCCGCCTGCCTCGATTGCCTTTTTCACATCGTCAAGCGCAATATCCGAGGCCGAAATGAATTCCCCGGCTTCTTCTTTTGTATGCGAGAGGCAGAAATTATTTCCCCCAAGGCTTAAAATCCCTTTTTCAATCACCCTCTGCTGGTAAACGGAAAGCAAATCATGGCTTGAAAGAGGGCCTTTCTGCCTGAAAACAATTCCGCAGTGCGGAGGCAGGCCGTTCACTTCAGCCGCATCGGAAAGCCCTTTTTTTTCAATCAATTCCCTTAATCCTTTTGAAAGGGCTTCCCCAATTGCCCAGATATGCCTGAAAGAGCCTGGCTTTTCAAGAATTTTAATTGTTTCAAGAGCAGCAGTAAGGCCTACTGTCTCTCCCCCAAAAGTCATTGAAATAAAAGCGCCCTTGTCAATCAGCCCAAGAATTTCCCTTTGCCCTGCAATCGCGGAAATTGATGCGCCGTTTGCCATTCCTTTTCCGAAAGAAGCAAGGTCGGGCGTTACTTTGTAGTATTCCTCCGCTCCTCCGAGAGCCATCCTGAAGCCCGAAACAACCTCGTCAAAAACCAGCACTGCGCAGTTTTCATGCGTGATTTTTTTCACTTTCTCCAGGAAGCCTTTTTCAGGGCCGTTGCCCTGGCAGGGTTCCATTATTACCGCGGCAATCTTATTCCTGTTTTTTTCAAATGCCTTTTCAAGCGAACCAATGTCATTGTAATTGAAGGTTGTTGTAAGCGCCTGAACTGCCTTTGGGACTCCTAGGCTGTTTTCAGTAGACCCAATATACCAGTCCTGAAATCCGTGGTAGCCGCATCTTGCAATCATTTCCCTTCCGGTGTGGGCGCGCGCAAGCCTGACTGCCGCAGAGGTCGCATCGGAGCCGTTTTTTACAAACCTTGACATTTCCGCGCAGGGAATTATTTCTGAAAGCTTTTCGGCAAGGTCGACTTCGAGCTTTGTGGGCAGGGAAAAAGTCATTCCCCTGTCAAGCTGCGCCTTTATTGCATCATTAATCCGCCTGTTGTTATAGCCGATTGTAACCGCGCCGAGAGCGCAGACAAAATCAATGAATTCATTTCCATCAAGGTCCCAGACATGGCTTCCAAGGCCCCTGTCAAGAAAAACAGGCGCAACCCCCTCGCAGTAATAATTGTAGCTTTTGCTGTAAGTCTGCGAAGCCGAAGGAATCAGTTTTTTGGCTTTTTCAAGAAGCTCGAGGCTTTTTTTGAAATTGGTTATTTTTTTTTCTTTCATCTTATCATCCCTCAAAGATTTTGCATAACCCTCGTTCCTGGAAAATTTCCTGTTTATTTCCATTAGTTCCGGGCTTTTTTTCAGCAGTTTCATTATCCTTCCGAAAGAAATATTGTCTGCGCCAAGCCTTTTTATTATTTCTGATACAAAATCAAAATCCTCTTTTTCATCAACACACCAGCGCAGGCGCGAAAGGTCTTCCTTGTTTGTCACTGAAAACATTTTGAATTTCTGCGGATTCTGCCAGATATAAGGAGTGACGTGCTCCCTTTCCGACTGCAGCCTTGCCTCTTTCCATGCCCTTTCAAGAATCCTGAAAGGAAAAACCTCAGAATCAAGGCCGTCGGGAAAAGTGTAGGGAAAAAG
>JAQTPU010000113.1 GCA_028712575.1 Candidatus Iainarchaeum sp. | reverse complement strand
GCTCTTCCGATCTAAGCAGTGCTGTCTAAACAATACCTTGTTCAAAACATTTAATAGGCTTTTCTTTGAAAACTGCTGCCAGCCGGCGCTTATACTAAGAAGAAAATAAAAAAAGAAAAAGAAGGGAATTCTGCGAAAGCAGATTTCTTTTCCAAGGAATTTCTTTCCCAAGGAATTTCTTTCCCAAGGCTTTCTTTGCTTGCAAAGAAAGGCTTATCTCAAATATTCAAGGGTGTTTTCCCAGATTCCCGGTGTTAATGCAGGGTCATAGTTGAAGTAAATGCTCTTTCCCACAACCAGTGTTTTTTCAACAACTGCAGGATAATAGCTTGGAGTTACCTCATTCTTGATGTAAGCAACCTGGTTTCCCTTTGGCTTTATGTCAAAGGTAATCATTGACAAAGGCGGATACCTTATGTCTGCAGGCGCAACTTCAATGCCTTCCATTATTTTGCTGTCAAAATCTTCCCTGTAAATCCTTCCGGTTATATGGATTGGCATTGTACAGGTCGGAATTTCGCCTTTTCCAATGTCGCATTCGGCAGGAACAATGTCCCTGAAAGTTGCCGTCCATCCGACTACGTCGCTTGCAACTCCAGTCCCATAAATTCCACCGCTCCTGTAAATTCCGGAGTCCATTACAGTAACAAGCTTTCCGCCTGTCCTTACATAATTCTCAAGCGCTTCGCCGAGAACACGGGAAACAGACTTTTCATACATGCTTGCGCCAAGATGCTGGTCAAGAATAACCAGGTCATATTGCGCCAGTTGGTCTGAAGGATTGACTGACATTGCAGCAGGATCTTTTACCCTGTACCATGCAAGGTCCCTGTCCTGGTCAAGAATAACTGCAAGCTCCGGGCTTGGCTGGCCTATAACAAGAACCTGCATTGGTTCAGGCCCGCTCAAAAAAGGGATTGTCCATAAGCCGAATTTTGCACCTAGAAAAGCCGCAATTACAATAATTAAAATCAGTGGAATCAGGCCTTCCAGATTCCTACGCAAACTTGATTTCATGCCTCCGCCTTCCATAATTGGAGGAGCAGCACCACCTTCTTCAGGATACATCCAGCAAACACCTCAAAAAATTCCTCAAATTAATTTTTTACGATTAATTTGTTAATTGTTATATATCTTTTATATTTCAAGATTTATAATTGTTTTGTTGTAATCAATAACCGCTTTCTTATTTAAAAGCTTTTTGGCTTGGTTCAAGTTTCAGGTTTTCTCCAACTTTTTCATTACCTCTGAATAAAAATTTTCAGGAATTGATTTTCCCGCTTTCGGAGGGCAGCCGCAATTGAATGTTCCCGCTCTTTTGCAATTTTCTGATTTTTTCCAGATTTGTTCAAGGGGTTCTTTCCAGACACTGCCGAAAACAGTGACATCATCACCCGGACAGCGCAGAACAGTCCCTGTCAATGTAACGTACATTCCGCAGGCAATCTGGTGGCAGGGAGTGGCTCCGGCATAAGGCGAAATTCCTTCTTCTTTTATCTGCTTCAGGGACTGGATGCCTTTTTCAATATTGAATTTGTAAATCCTGGCATACAGGTCAACAAGCTTTTTCCTTGAAGGCGTGATTTTGTGCCAGGCCCATTCTTTTGCGCATCTGCCGCTGACCATTGTCGGGCAGATTATTGTGTAAAGGTTTCTCTGCCTCGCCCATTTGTAAATGTCAAAAGCACCCTTGTAATTGCTTTTTGTAAGCGGGGTTGCAATAAGGGCAAGCCTTGTCGGGTTTGGCTTGTTAAAGCCTGCTTCTGCAAGCAGTTCAAGTGCGCGGTTTCTTTTCAGGGAGTATCCTTTTACACCGCCGACCATTTTGTCCTGGATTTCAGTGTCAAAAGAATTAAAGCCGAGCAATATGCCTGCGCCGAGCTTTTTCAGTTCCTTTACAAGCTGTCTGCCTGTTGAAATCCCATAATCGGAATAATATTTTTTTACCAGTTCATCATCGCCAATTACGTGCCCTTTTGTAAAAATCAGCGGGGTTATTTTTGATTTTTTTAAAAATCTCAAAAATTCCAAAAAACGCTTGTTTTCAAATGGCTCTCCCGCACCCAAAAATTTGACTGATTTTAAGCCGAGCTTTTTTGCATCTTCAATCAGGGCAACAATATCTTTATATCCCATTAATTTGTGCTTTCCAAAATCAACTTTGTTGTTTCTCCTGAAACAATGGGGGCAGTTTAAACTGCAATAATTTCCAAAATCAATATCCAGGCTCAAAACCTTGCCCTTATTCGCAATCAGTTCTTCCTTTGAAAAGCCCCAGCCTGCAACATCATTGGCAAAGGTTTTGGGAAATTGTTTTTTGTAGACAATCTGGACTTTTGGCAGAATATTCATAGGGCTCACGGCAAAAAATAACAAAATTTTCCTAGGGAAAAGATTTTTCCCGGGCTTTTATTTATCAACAATTAAGGGTTTCTTTTTGGGGTAACCTAAAGACCTTTTTCTTTGTCAAAGAAAAAGGGATTTAGCCGCAGATCATTCCCCAGTAAAGGTTTTCTATCGGCAGGAAATACGGTCCAGGAGAACCGGGTTTCTGGTATTTGTAAAGCTTTGGGTTTGCATAATATTCTGGTGGAAGGGCATAGTATGCTGCCCTGTCGCCTACTCCGCTTGCAACAATCAGGGGAAGCTGTTTTCCCCAGTCTTTGCCGTCTGTCCCCACAAGGTTTGACTGAAGGTCGAGTGTCAGTGCTTCTGTTGTTACTCCGCCTGAAATTGTCTGCACTACTCCGAAGTCCTCATCCCTGAAAACATATAAGGGAAGGGTTGTTCCAATGCCGTAAATTAACGGGTGTGACTGTGAGGTTTCGGGAAGAAGCTTTCCGACATAAAGCGGCTGTGAAGGCGGACAGGTTTTTATTTTGCAGTAATTTGTTTTGTATTCCACTGAAAGAACCTGGTCAAGGGAAACCGCAACATCGTCTTCTTTTCTTGCCCATGGGCCTATTATTGTGTTTTTGTCTGTTTCACTGCGCTCGTTTGTGTAAAGGTACTGGTCGTCAGGCCCCAGTTCTGTTCCTGCATCGCCTGTCCATACGAGCCTGCCGCCCTGGTTGTAATAATCAACAAGCGCCCTCATGTGTTTTGTTTCCATTGTTTTTGCCTTTTCAACAATCACTAAATTGTAATTGCGGAGATTTCCGAGGTTGACGCTGCTTATCCGCATTGTGTCTGCGCGCACTCCCAGTATTTCAGGATTTGCAAGAAGCTCTTTCAGGCTGCATTGCTGCGTTCCTTCCTCGCAGGGCCCGTCGGGATTTCCAAGGCCGTCATTGCCGTAAACAATCAGGACTTTTGGACCGCCGTTTGCATAGCCCACTACTCCCCAGTAGGCATTGCACCATGCTTTTCCCACAACAGGGACCTGGCTTGGTTTCA
>JAQTPU010000112.1 GCA_028712575.1 Candidatus Iainarchaeum sp. | reverse complement strand
GGACAGGGACCCCTTTTATTTTCATCAGTGATTTGCCCGGCAATCTGCTTGAACCCATTCTTGCCTGAATAATTATGCCCGCAGAATTTTTCATTTAAACCAGCCAATCCGAAGAATGTTTTCAAAGCGCGGCTATCCGCCAATTATCTTCAAATCCAGAAGCATTTTTTCCAGTTCGCCTGGATTTACAAGGGAATCCTTGCTGCAGTAGGATGAAAAATCAACCTTCTTCTTTTCCTTTAAATAGGCATACTTGACATTTTGGTAACAATCAATCTGGCTTAATACTGCAAAAGCGCTTCCGAGGTCATATGCCCTTGTGCATTCATCCTCATTCATGAGAATCTCGTGGATCTTTTCTCCGGGCCTTATGCCTGTTTCCTTGACTCCGGCCCTGGAAGAATAATGCTTCTTAAGGACGCCAATGAGGTCCACAACCTTAAGGCTTTTAAGTTTTGGAACAAAAATTTCCCCGCCAACACCGTGCTTCAGGGCCATAAAAATCAGGCCTACCGCCTGTTTTGGGGTTATAATAAAGCGCGTCATCCTGTCATCAGTCAGAGGAATTTGCTCGCATTTTTTTATTTTTTCCACAAAATAAGGAATAACACTGCCTGTGCTTTCAAGCACATTGCCATATCTCACGCTGATAAAGGAGGTTTTTGATTTTCCCTTGCTGTAATTGCTCTCAATAAAAATTTTTTCGCCGAGCATTTTTGTCGCCCCATAACTGTTAATAGGGCTGCATGCCTTGTCAGTTGAAACAAAAACTGCCTTTTCAACATTGTTCTTGAGGCAGGCATTCACAACATTCATTGTGCCCATAACATTTGTCTTTACTGCCTCCATTACATTGTATTCAATAAGGTCAATCCTTTTCATTGCCGCAGCGTGAATTACAATATTGGCATCCTTCATTGCCCTTTCAAGCCGTTCATAATCCCTTACGTCACCGACAAGGCACCTTATTCTTGCGTCGTTATTGAATTCTTCCTGAATCCTGTGGTGCTTGACTTCGTCCCTGCTGAAAACCCGTATGCTGTGGACGCCCAGCGGAAGAAGCTCGCCCACAAGGCTTCTGCCAAGAAACCCTGTCCCGCCCGTAATCAGCACTGTTTTGCCCTTAAAAAAATCCTTCATTCAAATCAGCTTCAAATATAAAAAAGGTTAATTCTATTTAAATATTAAGAATTGTTAAAAACTTTTAAAATGCGCTGGTACAAGCCTCGAATGCCCTTTGAGGGAATCTTTTTTAAAGGACTTTAAAGCCAGAATAATTCTGGTAATTCATGGCAAAACTTGTTCTCATCAGCGGAAACGAAAATCTTGATTCGCTGGGCGAAAGCATTGGCAGGAACGCAAAAATCCTTCTCCTGAACCCTGAATTCCAAGAAATCCTGAGCGAGAAAAAATTGGAGTTTGTCACCCCTGACAAAATGGTCGGGGAAAAAATCAGGGGCAGGCTGCTTGAAAAAGCGGTTTCAATAACACAAGAACTTGAAAAAAGCGGCATTGAATACAAGGGCATTAACCTGATGCGGGCAAAGTCCTGCGAGCTCACGAGGCAGCTTTACATTTCTTTCTTCGAGGCACTTGCCCTCGCCAATGCGGTAAAAAAATTTTCCCCTGAAGAAACAATCGCTTGCAGAAACACAAAAGGCGAAGAATACCTTGCAGTGCTTGGAATAAAAAACAAAAAAATTATTTGCTGCGGAGAAAAAAAAATGGGGGGGCTTTTCCTTGACCATGCAAAAAAACGCGCTGGCCAGATAAGCGGGAAACTTCTTGCAATAATCGCGCCTTCCCCCAAAAAAAAAGCAAATTCGATAACTGTTTTTTCAAAATCGCGGGGTTATTTTGATGAATTGCAAAACAGGCTTGCGCAAAGCAAGGGCTTCGATTTGTTTTCAACAGAAGAGGCGCTTCTGAGGCATTCACTGAACCCGAAAAACTGGCTTGAAAAAAACACAATGCCCGATGCAATAAGGAACAAAGCCGAAAAAGCGCTCCTTGAAAAATCCATAATTAAAAAATGCGTTATTGAAAAAACAGACTTTTCCGGGCTTGTCAGGAGCGCTGTGAAAAATTCAGTTGAAAGCGATTTTCCAAAATATGCGGGATTCATCAATGCAATGGAAAAGGAATTCGTGAAAAGAAAGCCCAAAATAGTGCTGTTATGGGTCGATTCAGTGCCTTTTGAAAGAATAACCGCGCTTCTTGCAAAAAAATTTTGCTCTGTTTCAGTTGTTTTGCAGCACGGCATTCCGGCTGCAGACAGGCTTCTGCTAAAAGGCTGGCTTCCTGGATTTGCCCCGCTCACTGCGGATTTCTTTTTCAGCTGGGGAAAAAACACTTCAAGGCTCATGCGTTTCCACAACGTTCCTGAAAAACGGATTTTCGAAACCGGAAACCCGAGATTTGAGGAAATAGTTACAAAAAAATTCGAAAGGCAAAAAACAATGGAAAAGCTCGGAATCAAAAAAAGCGGAAAAATAATTCTTGTGCTTACCCAGCCAATGTTCTATGGCTTCAACCCAATGGAAATGGCAAGAGCCGCAATCAATGCTGCAGAAAAGAATCCCGGTGTGAACTGTGTGATAAAAACTCACCCGGTGGAGCATTTTTCGGGATATGAAAAAAGATTCGCAAAAAGAGCCATAATAAGCAGGAAAATTTCACTGCATGAGCTCATAGATGCTGCTGATGCGGTAATAGGGAACAGCTCTACAAGCCTTATCGAGGCAATGCTCTTTGAAAAGCCAGTTATAATTTTTGACCCGGGAAAAACCGCGGGCTTTTATGAAAAAAACAGCGCAGTGCTCTATGCGGGGAATGCACGTGAACTTGAAGGCGCAGTAAGGTCTGTTTTTGAAAAACCTGAAACCCTGAAACTGCTGGGCAAAGCCAGAAAAGAATTCCTGAAAAAAGAACTGGAATTTGTTGAAAACTCCGGCGAAAAAACAATAGGGCTTCTGAAAAAAATTGCAGGGGAAAACTAGCCATTTATTTCATAAACCTTTGAGCATTCTGACCTGAAAACAGGCACCAATAGTTTCCGGCTTTCAAGCTCTGCGAGCGCCCCTGGATTCCAGGGGTTTTTAGAACAGGTCCAGAGAAGGTAATCCACTTTCGAATTTGCCTTGAGGCCCTTCAGGACTGCATAGAGCTTTTCGGCATTCATTGCGGCATATTCGTCCCAGTCCCTGTTTGCATCATGGTTGCCGAAAAAAATTATTCCCCTTACAAGGTGCCTCTGTGCAACAAGCCTTGAATCTTCAGGCAGTGTTTTTATGAATTCATAAGCGGGCCTTGCCTCTGCAAAGGACTTTTCATAATAGAGGGCAGTGGAAACCATGAAGCCAAGGGAATAAACAACGGTAAGCAAGAACAATGCAAGCACAACTTTTCCGATGA
>JAQTPU010000013.1 GCA_028712575.1 Candidatus Iainarchaeum sp. | reverse complement strand
ACTATCCAAGGGACGAATGCTACTGGTCGATTCTTTCCGCTACCTAAGATCCTAAAATCTGCGGCCTGCTCATGTTGCAGCAAAAAAAATCAGACTGCCTTGCTTTCCTGGCTACAAACCCCAGGACACTGGCAGAATGCAACACAATAACAAACGATTCAAACAGGAACACGTGCATCACCATAATCGCCTCAACAGACAGGAATTTCCTTTTATGCAGGGAAATTTCCGACTCGAACTCAAAAAGGAACTGCCTGATAAAAATGACTGATTTTTTGAATTCCGACAGCAACGAGGACCTCTGCAATGAGATGCGGTTCACAGAGGACAGGGATGCATGTGAAAAAAAACTCGGGGAAAACACAAAAAACGATTTTTACTGCAAAAAAATAAACAACACACTGCTTCAAAACGAATGCTATTCCAAAATCGGAATAGCCAGAAACGACGAAACAATCTGCGCAAAAGTGCTTGCAACAGACCCGTTTGAATGGGACGCCTGCTTTGAAAGCGTGGCAACAACAAACAAGGACACGAACCTCTGCATGGAAATAAAAAACCAGGAAAAAATGGTCAACTGCATAAACAACATTGCAGTTGCAATGACAAGCACCGGAGTCTGCAAGCTGTTCAGCCCAAGGTATATGAAAAGCTACAGCATTTTTCCCCTTGATTTCCTCTGCTACAAAAACTATGCAATTGCAAAAAACGACCTGCTCCTCTGCAACATGATTACGGACAAAAACATCTACAAGGCCTGCCTGGACAAAAATTCGGCATTCAGATAGGCAATCTTTCCACCAGAAAGCAATTAAATAGTTTCTTCTTTACAAATAAATACAAGCCTTTTCTTTACAAGAAAAACCTTGGGAAAAGAATCCTTTGCTTCGCAAAGGAAATTAATTACAAGAAAAAAACAATCCAATAAAAAAAAAGAATTCATGCGGGGATGGCAGAGCGGTCTAATGCGCGAGCCTGCTAAGGCCTTTTCTTGCAAGCAAGAAAAGCCCTGGGAAAAGAACAATTTGCTTCGCAAATTGGATGATAATTCCCTTCTAACAAATAAGTTCACAGTGAGCTCGTTCCCGAAAGGGAGCCAGGGTTCAAATCCCTGTCCCCGCGAAAAATATTTTAAGCCCAATGCAGCTTGTATAATGAAAGGTGCTGGGATTGGATGCGTTGTTTCATTTTGAATTTGTGCTGATTTTTCTTCTTGCCGCGCGCGTGCACATAAAGCACCATTTTTTGGCGCCGCTTTTCTTTGCAGTGCTGGCAATGTTCCTTGATATAGACCATTTTTTCGGCCTCTCAACAAGGGGAAGCCTGCATAATGTCTTTGTAACAATTGTTTTTCCCCTAATCCTTGTCGGGCTTGCCTTTTCATTCGAAAAAAAAGGCGTTTTTTGGAAACAGTTCTCAATAATCCTGCTGGCAGTCCTGTTTTCGCACACGCTATTGGACCTTTCAACCAATCCTGCAGTCAAGTTTCTCTGGCCTGTTTCAGACGCAGGCTTCACGCTTGCCTGGACAGGGTATGCGCCGGTTCTTGCAAGCGGCTATGTCCTGAACCTTGTTTCGCCGTTAAGCATATCACTGCTGATTGCAATAACGGCAATGATTCCCATTATTTTCCTTGAGGAAACGGTTGATTTCATGTGGAAAAAACAGGAAACCCCGAAACAGGCCGCAAAAGAAACTTTTGAAGAAATAAGGCAAAAATTAAGGGAACCATAAAAAAATTGGAAACATTACATTTTTAAAATCAGGAATTCAAATATGCATGTGGTTTTTTTGCCTAACAAACCAAGAAAAGTTCAAAACGGGTTTTTGAATGTCCAGGGATTGGTGCAGGCAGCCAAGGCCCGCGGGATTCCAGTCAGCATCCACGGGCTCAAAGCACAGATTCGAAATGGAAAAATAGCGCCGGATGCCTATGATGACAGTAGATACAGGCCAAGCGCGCTTTTTCTGAAATCAAGACTTGATGAATTGTTTCCCCGCCTGCCGACAAGGCATTTACAGCCCGCTGGCCTGATGACTCCTTATCAGCTGCTTGAAGAAGCGCGCAAAATTAATCCAAACATTAACTTGTCGAGTATACAGCAGTTTTTGAAGAAGGAGCGTGAAAGCAGGCCTGAACAATTCAAGGGCGGCATTATTGAAACCCATGGGAAAGTGAAAAGGGAACTGTTTCCAATGCATGTTGGAATAACTTTTTTGGAAAAAGTCAGGCAAAAAGACTTGTCCGGGCTTTTTTCAGGCTATGGCCACGGAAAAAAATCCAAAAAAAAGCAAATGCCAGAAAGAAAAGCAAGGGCTCGCAGCCAGCCAATGGCAGAAAAACAGGGAAAATTTTTGGGCAAGCAGATTCCACTGGAATTGTTGAATACAATGTATACCAAAGGCATGATTCGCGGGCGCATTATGGGTGAAATTGCTGCAACCAAGGAGACTTTTGTTTCTGTTGAAAGGGCTGCTTTTTTGCTGGGAACTACGCCAAACCATATAAAACGTTTTCAAAAAGAGGGGTATTTTTTGGGGCGGGAAAATTCGCCTTTTATCAGCCTTGAAGAATTGAAAAGCAAATTCAGGCAATAATAATTCAAAAATTGTCTGCAGGGAAAAGAAGAAAAACAAGTTCATGCAAATAATGCATTATGGCTTTCTTGAAGTTGGAAACCGCGAATGCAACCTATCTTATAAATCTTGAGGATGCTGAAAAGTTTGTGGATTCAATTCCTGCGGATAGAAGGGTAGATGCGGCAGTATCTGATTTTTTTGAGAATTTTCCAGGTGGAAAAACAGAAGTTGAGCCTGAATACATGAAGCAGCTGTTCTGGGGCGATGTTGAATACAGGAAATTGGACAAATGGGGCGCAGACATCCTGTTCCTTGACCCAACAGTGCCGCACAACATGTGGGTTTCCGACAGGGAAGGAATACGGAGAAAGAAAGAAACCCTGGGCTATGGCAATTATGCGCGCCTCCCAAGCCTGCTTGCATCGGCATCGGCTGCAGGGCTTATAGGCAGGGCAATTTACCTGAAAAGGGCTGACAGGAAGGCCGGAGAAAAACCGGAAAAAATAACCCGCAGGAGTTTTCTTGGAAAAACAGGAAGGGCTGCAAAACAAGCCGCGCTCGCCACAGCCCTTGCCTCGCCGGCAGTTGCCTTTTTAATCAATAATTTCCTGGAAAGCCACAAGATTGCCGGGCAAAAACACGGAGAACTGGGCGCTTACAGGAAAACTGGCCTGGATTTTTTAAACTGGGTTGAACAAAAACATTACACTACACTGCAGGCGCGTGATTCTGTTGTTGCTGAAAGGCTGGAAAGCACCATAGCGCCAAGAATGAAATATGCCCTTGGAAGAAAGCCCGTAATAGCTGTTTATTGCGAAGCAAGGCACGGCCCTGACCTTGAAAAGATGCTGCTCAATCCTGCATTGAGGAAAACAAGGATTGAAAAAGCAAGGGAAATTCCGGAATTGAGGGCGCGCATTGATGCCGGCATTATGCATGCATTCAGGTTCAGGAACGGGCAGTTCCACTGGGAACAAGGCCCTGTGAAAAAATTCGGGCCAATGCCTTTGCAGGGAACAGCAAGGCCTGTTTCTCCGAGGCGGGTTACAAGATGGGGTTTTGTCAGAAGGGCCGTAAAAAGAGCACGCAAGGCATAAGAAAGGATAACTTTTTAATGGTTTTCACAAAGGCTTGTTTCTGGAGCTGGGTGCTTGGCCAAAGCAGATTTAAAAAAAATTTCCAACAAAAACTTTTTCTTCAGGGCAGCAACGGCTATTTTTTTGCTTGCCGCAGTCTTTTTTTCGGCAGCAGGCGCGTCTTCATGGAACCCGTATTGCGCATTGACAATTTACAGGGACACGTACATATGCGACGGAGCAGCGGCTGAAGAAGACGCGCTTGGCAATGCGCGCATACTCCACGATTATGCCTGCGAAGGCAGGTATTTCCAGGTGTATTCTGAAAACGGAAAGCAAAAAATAAGAATAAACGATTATTATTGGAATACTTATTATTCATCAAACGACATTACGCAGGTTGACCCCACAGAATCATTCAAATTCGAAAACTGCCCGGGTCCGGAATGTGCGCTTGCCCTTGACAGCAGCACTTATATCTGTGACGGAGCCGCTGCAGAGGAAGACGCTCTCGGCAATGCAAAGGCCCTGCACGACCATGCCTGCGGAAGCGCATATGAAAAGCTTGCAATAATAAACGGGAAAGCGGGCATTCCAATTAGCCGGAGCGAATGGGACAATTATTACTCCTCGAATGACATTACGCAGGCAGACCCCACTGAATCCTTCAGGTTTGAAAACTGCGAAGCCCCTGAACCGGCATGCGGAAACCAGGCCTGTGAAACAGGCGAAACAGCCGCCGGCTGCCCGAGGGACTGTGAAACAGGGGTGTTTTTTGCGCCGGAGAACTGCTGGCTGTTTGACTCTGATTTGAACAGCGGCGTGAATAACGCCGACGAGGCTGTTTTCAATGCCTGCGGAACAAACCCGGAAAACAATGTAAGGGGAATTTCATGCAGAAGGTTTGATTCCGATGCTGACGGTGCAATTGGGGCACTGGATTATGCAAAACTATCGGCCTGCATTCCAAACCCGAACAGGCCTTCTGCAAGCGATGCTGAAGGAAAAATTTTCGCTGAAAAAATATTGAAATCGCTTGAAGAAGGCGTTACAGGCGGCGCTGTTCCCGACCCATTGTTTCCTTCACAAGGCCAGAAAACAGGAATACAGGGCTTCCTGCACCAGGCCTCGCTTGCAGACGAAAACACAGAATTTGCGGTTCTGAACAGCCAAATGTATTTTTTTCCCGCAAGCCAATTGAATCCGAGAATTCCCCTGGACAGGAACCTTTTCAGCTACAGGATAGCTGCCGGCGCGGATGCCAATTATTATTTCCTGAAAACAAAAAATGTTTCCCCGTATTCCGAAATATTCCTGCTAAAAAAATCCACAGTAGCCCCTGAATGCACAATGCATTATTCGGGCGCAAGGCCTGAAATCAGGAGCGATTTGAAATGCGTTTTCATACAGGCCCTGGCTTCCCATCCCGGTTCAAGCCGCAGGATTAATTCAAACTCTTTTGCGCAGGCAGGCCTTGTTTCATATCTCGCGGGCCAGAAAACAGCGGGCAATATTTTGGATTACGCATTTTTCCAGGACAGCAATGGCGGCACGAATTATGCCCTGGTTGAAATAAAATTTCCCGGACAGGAACCAAGAGCATATTACGAAACAGGGTTTAATGAAACCGAGTATTACGGCCAGGCTCCTGACATGGAAGGGATTGCAGACAGGTTGAACAGGCAGCTGAAAAACCACGGTGCAGTCATTATTGATTCTGCAAAAGGCATTGATTTTGGAAGCGATGCAAATACCGCGCTTGAAGCCCTGAAAGCGCTTGCTGTTCCTGGAGGAAATCCAGTCCAGAATGCGGAAAAAGCTGTTTCAATTATTGAGTTTGACACTGTTGACCTTGAGGGAATAAGCGGAACAACAAGCCAGGCTGTTTCAAAAGCGCCTGAACCCGAAATATCCGAAAATGCCCCTGTCCCTGATTTGCCGGAATATTACGGCACCATGGGTTCTGTCCCATGGGGAAAATATGCTGTTCATTTCCTGCTTGACACTGAAAAAAGCAGCAGTGCCCTGGCAAAAGGCACAGAGCTGAAGCGCCTTGAAAAATTCGGTTACAGTGTCAGGACCATTTCGCTAAGCAAAAACCAGCGTTTTTTTGAAGTATTCATGAACGCTTTCAATAATAAGAAAAACCAGATTATTGCAATTGACGGCCACGGCACTCCGGCTGCGCTTCCGATAGAGGTTTATGAATACGAAGAAACCGCAAATGTCAGGGCAGGCCAATTGAACAGCCAATATCCGCCCCACAGCTGGTTTTTTGTGTCGGAATGCGAATCAAGCCTTTCCGACGACCTGGAAATCACAAAGCCCGACTGGTGTATTTTCCTGGGAGGGGAATTCTTTTCAGATTCCGGAAGGCGCAAGGCAATTCTCCTTAGCCATATGTGCTATGGCGGCGGAGTCTGCGTGATTAATGCCCAGGGCAACGATATTTTGTCTGTTCCGCAGGACTCAAGGAATGAAATTGATGTTGGCACTGCAGATGAATCGTTTTTTTTGGATTTTTTCCTGACTGAAAAGCCGTATCCCCCTGCGGCAAGCCCTGCAAACCAGGCAGCTGTGCTGCGCACTCCGCAGGAAATTTTTAGCAGTGTTCCGACAAAATACTTATCATATGAACAATGGCGGGAATGGGAAAGCTTCAGGCCAGTGAGCTCTGTCTGCTTTTCCAGAATTCTTTTAGGCGGAAGGGTGTTCTGCCTTATGGACAGGCAGGGCGGGTCAGGGCCTTCGGCACAGGTTGCGCCAATGGTTACAGGCAGCATCAATCTGAGCGATGATTCCTGCACTCTGGGCGGGGATTTTTCCTTCAGTTTTTCCCCTGTCTGGGGAACACAAAACACGCCAGCACAGGCCATTAAAATCGATGCAAGGGAATGCATGGGAAAAAACGAATCCGCACAGGACATTGAAGCGAGATGGCGGAATAATTCGGAATTGCCTGAGCAGGCTTCAAAAGACGCAAATGTTCTCCACAAATTTGATTTTTATCCCTCGTTTTATCCTGAAGAAAAGTTTTGTTACCCTTCAATAGGCGGAGTTGATGTTATTCCTTGGAATGAACCCTGGGGATATTGCCCGCAGGGCGGTTGTGAATGCCCTTTTTCACAGGACATGAAGCCGACAGAATTCCACGGCCAAAAAATCAGCCACAGGATACTGACCTTGACCGAATGGCAGGACCTCAGCCAGGACCTTAGGGATAAGTGGCAGGCCTTTTTGAAAATAACTGTTTCAGGTGCAGAATCATATCCTGCGCGCATTAAAATGAACGGGAATGGCAATGCAATGAATGGCTGGAGCAATATTGGCGTTTATGATGCAAAAAATGTTTATAATGCCTATTCAGACACGCCTTATTGGAGCATTTTCAATGGCGTGAATTCTCCCGGAGGAACTTTCCAGGTTTGGTATCCATGCCTGCCTCCCACTACCTGGCCGGATACTGATGGTGACGGGGATGGGGATATGTTTGACCAGTGCCCGCCGCCTTCCTAATGAAAAAAAAAAGCTTTTATTCGCGCGGAATTGCCCTGCGGAGCCAGCTGGTGTTTTTGTCTGAAAAAACAATCTGGCCGTTCCTTGTGACAAACCAGGAATTATAAGGCGGTTTTTTGTTGCGCGCTTCCATTATCAATGGATGGCTGTTTGTTGTGGCAATCCATCTGGATAACCCTTTTATTGCGGCTTTTTTCTTCAGGGCAGCACTGCGCCTTCCGTAATATAAAAACAAGCCCCAGGCAGTGGGAACAAGCGCATAGCCTGCTGCTGCAATCATGTCAGGGAGCTCCCGTATGTTCAAAAAGTGCCGGGCTGCATCCGGAGCAATTAAACCGCACCATAAGACAGGAAAACTTGCGCCTAATTTTGTTTTAAACTGCCTTCTTCCTGCAATTATCTCGCTAATCCATTGGTTTACTTCCCTGTCCTTCTCCGATCTTGCCAATTCCGAGCCGAAAACAACAAATTCCCTGCTTTTTTTTAATTTAATCCGCTTTACCCTGTTAATAAGCCAGCCCCGCCTGCTTTTTTTCCTTAGCCCGATTAAAAGCCTTGCTTTTGCGTTTCTCAAAGTGTTTGCCATGCAATCAAGAAGAATATGCCTGGACCAGAATAAAAAACATTTGCATCTGCCTTCCAAAGGGAAATTGGGTTTTTGGCTCTTATTTCTTTTTTGCCTTTAAAAAGTTCGAGCCAACCTCTTCCCAATTGATTACATTGAAAAAGGCCGAAACATAATCTGCGCGCTTGTTCTGGTATTTCAAATAATAGGCATGTTCCCAGACATCAATGCAGAGAAGAGGAATTTTTCCCAGGCTTAGGGGAGTGTCCTGGTTTTGTGTTGAAACAATTTCAAGCTTCCCCCTGTCCAATACAAGCCAGGCCCATCCGCTTCCGAACTGGTTCATGGCCGCTTTTGAAAATTCTTCTTTGAACTTGTCAAAAGAGCCGAATTTTGCGTTTATTGCAGACGCAATTTCGCCTGCAGGAGGGGAATTTTTTTTCAAAATAGTCCAGAAAAAAGAATGGTTCACAAACCCGCCCCCGTTATTGCGGACTGCTTCGCGGATTTCTTTCGGGACTTTTGAAAGGCCTTTTAAAATTTCTTCGGGATTTTTGCCATAAAAACCGGGGTATTTTTCCAGTGCTGAATTGAATTTGTCAGTATAAGCCTGGTGATGCTTGCCGTGATGAAGGCGCATTGTTGCCTCGTCAATAAACGGCTCAAGCGAATTATAGGCATATGGCAGTTCCGGAAGCCCAAATTTTGGCATAAAAACACACCCCTTTTTCCTTATTAATAATGTTTTTTGGAATTTAAAAACAAGAGGTTTCAAAAAAGAAAGCCCAATCATGGATTTAAAAAAAGATTCTTTTAAATTAAATTGTCTGGGTGTTGGATTGGATTCCCGCATAGAGGTTTTTTCAAAAGTCCGCGATGCAAGGGCGGAAACAAAACTGAAAAAAATCATTGCCGCGGGCTTTAAGCTGGTTTCAGGCGCAGAGCTTGCTGATGTTTACACTCTCGAAAGCCCTTTGCTTGATGAAAAAGACATTGAAAAATGCGGTTCCCTGCTTTCAAATCCAGTGATGCAGGGTTTTCTTATTGGCAGGCCTTTCTGCCCTGAATTCGATTTTGCAATCGAAATCGGGTTTCTTCCCGGAGTCACTGACAATGTTGGGAATACTGCCGCGGAAACAATAAGGGATGTTTTCGGAAAAAAGGCAGAAGGGACTGTTGTTTACAGTTCACAGGCCCTTTTCCTTAAGGGAAAAATTTCCAGTGCAGATGCAAAGGCAATCGGGGAAAGCCTTGCGAATTCGCTTATCCAAAGGATTCATGTCAAGGACAGGGCAGGGTTTTTGAAGGAAAACGGAATGGGCATTGTAATCCCAAAAGTCAGGCTTGACCCAAGCCCTGAAGCAGACCTTGTCGACCTTGAAGTCAGCGATGAAGAGCTGGCCCTGATTGGAAAAGCCGGAATAATGGACAAGAACAGTGAAAGAAGAGGGCCTCTTGCTCTAGACCTTGAGTCAATGAAAATAATAAGGGACTATTTCAAAGGGCTTGGAAGAAAGCCGTCTGATATAGAGCTTGAAAGCCTTGCCCAGACCTGGAGCGAGCACTGCAAGCACACTATTTTTTCCGCAGAGCTTGATGAAATAAAAAACGGGCTTTTCAAGGAAAAAATAAAAAAGGCAACTGAAATTGCAAGGGAAAAAAAGGGGAAAAACGACAATTGTGTCTCTGTTTTTACTGACAATTCAGGCGGAATAAATTTTGACGAGACTTTTTTGGTTACGCACAAGGTTGAAACACACAACAGCCCGAGCGCTTTAGACCCTTTTGGCGGAGCAATAACAGGAATTGTGGGCGTGAACAGGGATGCAATGGGTTTTGGAATGGGGGCAAAGCCGATTGTGAATGTCTACGGCTTCTGTTTTGCAGACCCCAAAGACGCAAAATTAATTTTCAAGTCAAGGGATTTAAAGAACCCGATTCTTCCCCCTGAAAGGATAATGCTCGGCATAATTGAAGGGGTAAATGTCGGAGGAAATTGTTCGGGCATTCCAACTCCGCAGGGATTCATGTTTTTTGATTCGCGTTATAAGGGAAAGCCGCTTGTTTTTGTCGGGACACTCGGCCTGATTCCAAAATTATTGAATGGAAAGGACTCGACACTGAAAGAAGCTGTTCCTGGAGATGCAATTGTAATGGTTGGAAACCGCGTTGGCCAGGACGGAATCCATGGGGCTACTTTTTCTTCCGAAGCGCTTTCATCCGGAAGCCCTGCAACAGCTGTCCAGATAGGCGACCCGATTACACAGAAAAAAATGAGCGATGCGCTTGTAAAAGAAGCCAGGGGCCTTGAATTGTATAACAGCATTACTGACAATGGCGCAGGCGGATTAAGCTGTTCCGTTGCGGAAATGGCAAAGGAATGCAACGGCTGTGCTCTGGAACTGGAAAGCGTCCCTTTAAAATATCCCGGAATGCAGCCCTGGAAAACCTGGGTTTCCGAAAGCCAGGAAAGAATGACTCTTGCAATTCCAAAGGAAAAAGTGGAAAAATTTGTCAGCCTTATGGAAAGGCGCGGAGTAGAGGCAACAGTAATAGGCGAATTCAATGATTCGGGAAAATGCATTGTAAAAAACAACGGGAAAACAATAATGGACATTGACCTTAAATTTTTGCACGACGGCCTGCCGAAAAAAACCCTGCACAGCAAACTGCCTGAAAAAATGCATTCCGAGCCCTCTTTTAAGGAAGAAAAAAACCTTTCAAAACAGCTTTTGGAAATGCTTTCCCGCCTGAATATTTGCAGCAGGGAATTTGTTTCAACACAGTACGACCACGAAGTCCAGGGAACTTCCGTGCTCAAGCCCTTGCAGGGAAAGGGAAGGGTTAATGCGGAAACAAGCGTTTCAAGGCCTTCTCTTTACAGCAGAAAAGGCGTTGCGATTTCACAGGCGCTTTATCCAAAATACGGCGACATTGATTCTTATGAAATGGCTGCCTGCGCAATTGATTCTGCAATAAAAAACCTTGTAGCAGCAGGGGCAAAACTTGACGGAATTGTCCTGCTGGATAATTTCTGCTGGTGCTCTTCACTTGAGCCGGAAAGGCTGGGAGAATTAAAACAGGCAGTCCAGGCCTGCTTTGACCTTGCAGTGAAATTTGAAACTCCTTTCATTTCAGGAAAAGACAGCATGTTCAACGATTTCAAGGGTTTTGATGAAAACAACAGCCCTGTAAAAATTTCAGTTCCTCCCACACTGCTGATTTCCTCAATGGGCGTGGTTGAGGACATTGAAAAATGCGTTTCAATGGATGCGAAAATTCAGGGCGACCTTGTTTATGTTCTTGGAGAGACCAAAAACGAGCTGGGCGGAGGGGAATTTTTTGCAATGAAAAATGCAATTGGAAATTCTGTTCCAAAAGTTGATTCTGAAAAGGCAATCCTGCTTTACAGGGCGCTTTCAAATGCAATCGAAGCAGGCCTTGTGGCTTCCTGCCAGCCCGTCGGCCTGGGCGGGCTTGGGGTTGCTGTTGCAAAAACCTGCCTTGCCGGCAATTTAGGAACAAAAATTGATTTGAAAAAAGCGCCTCAAAACGGCCTTGAAAGAAACGATTTTTTGCTTTTTTCCGAATCACAAAGCAGGTTTGTTGCCACTGTTGCAGAGAAAAACAAAAGTGCTTTTGAACAGGCAATGAAGGGCAATGCCTTTGCAGAAATCGGGAGCATTGGCGGAAAAACAATTGAAATAACAGGCCTGAATGGAAAAAAAATTGCAAAAATAAAGCTTGATGATGCAGATGAAGCCTATAGAAAAACTTTGAGGGGTTATTAATGTACAAACCGACTGCGCTTGTCCTTACAGGATACGGGATTAATTGCGATGAGGAAACAGCCTTTGCATTTGAAAAAGCCGGCTCTGCCCCGAGAATAGTGCATGTGAATGATTTGATTGCAGAACCCAAAATCCTGAAACAGGCGCAGATTCTCGCTTTTCCAGGCGGGTTTTCTTACGGCGATGACACAGGCTCCGGAAATGCACTGGCAAACAAGATAAGGAACAATTTGTGGCAGGAGCTTCTGGAATTTATTGACAAAAAAAACCTTGTAATTGGAATCTGCAACGGCTTCCAGGCAATAACAAACCTGGGCCTGCTGCCCGGCATTGGAAAAAAATACGGGGAAAGGAGTGTCGCGCTTGCGCATAACAACAGCGCGCGCTACGAGTGCCGATGGGTCTCGCTGGTTTCAGAAAAAAACAAGTGCGTATTCACAAAAGGCATCAGGGGAATTGAAATGCCTGTTGCGCACGGCGAAGGCAAATTCATTGCGGATAAAAAAATACTGAAACAGCTTTCAGAAAGGGGAATGGTTGTTTTTAAGTATGCAAAAAACGGAAAACCCGCAAAAGGCGAGTTTCCCTTCAATCCCAACGGCGCAATGCTTGACATTGCGGGAATATGCGACGAAACAGGAAGAATATTCGGGCTAATGCCGCACCCGGAGAGAAATGTTTTTTTCACGCAGAGGCAGGACTGGCAGCTGCAGAAAGAGCTTTTGAAAAGAAAAGGCCTTCCCCTGCCTGAAGAAAGCGACGGAATAACAATTTTCAGGAATGCAGTAAATTATTTCAAATAGGTGTTTTTTTTGGAATACCATAAAATTGTTGATTATTCAAAGTTAGACCCTTTTAAAAAAATCGCGCTGGAAAAATTTTCTTCTTCACTCGGCAGGCCGGAAAAACTCGGCTTCAGGATTCTGAAGGAAACTCTTGGTGAAAGCGCAATTGCAATTGATTTTGGAGGGGAGTTTTACATTGCCTTCAATGTTGAGGGATTGGGAACAAAAAACATTATTGCGGAAGAAATGTACAAAAAAACAGGCAATGCAAAATACTTTGAAAACATCGGAATTGACACTGTTGCAATGTCAACAAATGATTTGAGCAGCATCGGGGCAGAGCCATTTGTTTACGGCGACATTATCAGCAGCGGTTCTTCGGATTGGTTTACTGAAGAAAAAACGCGCGCACTGCTTGAAGGCTATAAAAAAGCCGCCGAAGAGCTTGGAATCGCAATTCCCTGCGGCGAAACTCCGACCTTGCAGGGAATTGTTTACCCTGAAACACTCGACCTTGCTGGCGCTGCAGTCGGGGCAATAAGGCCGAAAGAAAACCTTACAGTCGGCCAGAGGCTTAAGGAAGGGGATGTAATTTTCGGCTTTGAAAGCTCCGGAATTCACAGCAACGGGGTTTCCCTTGCAAGAAAAATAGCGGAAGGGTTTCCTGAAGGGTTTTTCACTGAACTGCCTTCCGGAAAGATTTTCGGCGAAGAGCTTCTCAAGCCGACAAGGCTGTACTCCGGGCTGGTTGCAGGATTGCTGAAAAAAACAGAAATCCATTATTTTTCCCCGATTACAGGCCATGGCTGGAAAAAAATTATGCGCGCAAAACTTCCTTTTTCTTATGAAATTGATTTTGTGCCTGAAAAAGGGGAATTGTTTTCCTTTTTGCAGGAAAAAGCAAAAATTCCCGATTTTGAGGCTTATTACACCTGGAACATGGGCCTGGGTTATGCTGCAATTGCCCCAAAAGAGAGCTCGGAAGAAATTTTTAAGCAGTGCAAAAAATTCCGCTTAAGGGCCTGGGAACTGGGCAGGATAAAAAAAGGCGAAAAAAAAGTGGAAATAAAACCAAAAAAAATTGTTTTTTTGGATTAGTCCTTTTTCAGGCGGGGATACCCGTCCTTATCAATTATAAAAATATGGGCCTTGTCCCTCGGGCAGAGCCAGGTTCCGGCTTCGCCTTCCTGAAGCTCCACTGTTACAAATTTTTTTCCATAACATTTTGGGCAAAAGCGCTTCATAAGAATCCCCTAGATATAATTCAGGCCCTTTGTTTTTTTTGTTCCGCCCTTTGTTTTGGCCAAAAACTTCTGGTAGCACTCGTCGGAACAAAATCCGCGCAGATACGCGACTGAACCATTATCATCAACTTCTTTTTCACAGTTCATGCAGACCCTGCTTTTCCTCATGCTGTACTTGTCATAATATGCTTTATTGGTTACTATCGGCAAAATTCCACCCCAATAGCATAATCAAGCAATAAATTTAAAAGAGAATTTTTTGAAAAAAAAAGGCAATTTTCCCTGCAAACGCGGAAACCCGCCTTGAAAAAAGAACCGCCCAAGGGCAGCTTTCCCCCGCAAAACACCTGCAAGAAAGAATAAAAAAATAAACCGCTCTGTGTTATCTAATCATTTTTCCTATTTGGTCCAGCAACAGTTCTGCGTCTTTTATTGCTTCTTTTGCCTGTGCTTTTGTTGTAATAAAGTCAA
>JAQTPU010000111.1 GCA_028712575.1 Candidatus Iainarchaeum sp. | reverse complement strand
GAACGCAGCCAATCGAAACATGAAGAAGGCAAGACTCGCTATAGGAAGCGAGCCCGTAATTCTGGACGTTCTACGTCCAGATAGGGCTCGCGCCGAAAAGAATAAAATCGCGAAGCGATGTTAATTTCTTTTTTTACTGTGGAAATCACTTCTGTGCTTGCTTCAGCATTGCATCCAAATAACTGCCCGTGCTTTTCGCTGTTCGGGCAGGAAATGTTGACTTCAATCATTGCTGGCTTGTGAAATGCAACTGCTTTTGCAACTTCTTCAAATTCAGAAACATTTGCCCCGTAAATGGAAGCAATTACTGGCACTGGGCTTTTTTCAAGCAGTTTCCATTCTTCTTCCATTTCTTTATAGCCTGAAGAGGGCAATCCCACTGCATTTAACAGGCCGTGTTCCCATGCAATCACTGTGGGGTTTGCGTGCCCGTCCCTTTCCCTTGGCCCAATGCTTTTTATTGTCACTGCGCCTGCACCCGCTTTTGCAGCACGCATTAGCAATTCTGCATTGACTCCCCAAATGCCGGATGCAAGCACTGCCGGATTTTTCAGTTCAATTCCCGCAAAATTAGTTGAAAGCATTTTTTCACTCAGCGAATCGCATTTGCTATTTCTTTTTCGTGCATTGTTTTTTCGCAGTAAAAGCATTTTGCCCTCAAAGGGCCCTGTAAAATTGAAAATTTTGTTTCAAGGTTTTCGATTGAAGAAATGCATTTCGGGTTCAGGCACCTGATGATTCCAACTGCTTTTTCCGGCAGCTCGATTTTTGCCTTGCTTTTGACTTCGCTGCCCTTGATTACATTGATTGTAGCGCCTTTTGCAAGCAGCCCGATTTTTTCAATCTCGCTTTTTGTAAGTTCTTTTCCCTCAATGAAAACCAAATCTTTTTTTCCCATGCTTTTGCTTTCAGTGTTGATTGCGAGAGTAACCGCTTTTTCAGGCTTTGACAATTGCAGGATTTCAAGGATTTTCAATGCTGTTCCCGCCGGCAGGTGGTCAAGCGCTGTCCCGTTCTTAATCGGCACAAGCCGTATGTCGCTTTCTTTCATTTTTCCACGCCCTTCAGAAGTGACAATATTGCCTCTCTCACAGGAACCCCGTTTTTTGCCTGTTCAAAATAAAGCGCTGCCGGAGTTGAATCCAGTTCCTGTTTTATTTCATTCACGCGCGGAAGAGGGTGCATTATCCTGAATTGTTCTTTTGTTTTTTCAAGTATTTCCCTGCCCAAAATAAAAACGTTTTTTATCTGGGCATATTCGAATTCGTCTGCAAACCGTTCCTTCTGGATTCTTGTTGCATATAAAACATCAAGTTCGGGCAGGAATTCGTGCAAATTTTTTGTTTCCTTAATTTCTAATTGCCCGGAATTATCCTTTATGATTTCTTCAGGCATTTTAAGGCTTTCAGGCGCAATGCAGAAAACCTCGACATTTTTATAGTGCGCGAGCGCATACATCAGGCTGTGCACTGTCCTTCCATACTTCAGGTCTCCCAGAAGGCCGATTTTAATTCCGTCAATTTTTTTGAATTCTTTTTTTATTGTGTAAAGGTCAAGCAGTGTCTGTGTCGGATGCTGGTTTGCCCCGTCTCCTCCGTTTATTATGGGCTTTTTGCTTACTTCCGCAGCCCTTCTTGCAGCCCCTTCTATGGAATGCCGCATTATTATCATGTCCGCATATCCCGAAACCATTCTTATGGAATCGGAAAGAGTCTCTCCCTTTGAAGTGCTGCTCACTGCGGGATCTGAAAAGCCGACTACCCTGCCTCCAAGGTTCTGGATTGCTGTTTCAAACGACAAGCGGGTGCGCGTGCTTGGCTCGAAGAAGAGTGAAGCAATTACCCTGTTTTCAAGGATGCGGGCTTTTTTTTCTTTTGGAAGGGAATCCATTTGAGAGGCGGTTTCCAAAACGAGTTCAATGTCTTTTTTTGAAAAATCGCAGATGCTTATTATGTCGGTTAAAGACAGCCCCACAAAGCCCGTTAGGGAATAAAACCGAAAAAGAATTTAAAGCTATGCTTGTTTTTAAACAAAAATCAGTGTTCTTTTTTGTGCCATAATTTGTAGAGGCTTGAGAATTCCTCTCTTCTTCCTGCAATTCCAAGCTCGTTGTACATCTGCATTGCAAATGCTTCTGGAGAGAAAACCCCTTTTTCAGTTATTATGCCCTTTATCATGTGCGCATTGGTAATGTCGAAAGCCGGGTTTTTTATTTCCAGTTTTTTCAATTTTTTATTCCAAACTTCATTTGGGGGGCGTTCCTCTATTTCTTCGGGAATTCCGTAATAGCTCATCGGCTCAAAGCAGTGGGAAGAAGTGGCAACATAATGCGGGACATCTTCCTTGCCTGCAACAAGGGAAATCTGCGAAGTGCCGATTTTGTTTATTACTGCGCCGGTGCTTAGAATAGCATCTGCCCCTGTCATGAAAAAATCGGCTTCGTTCATGAATCTTGAGGCTGCCGAATCAACAATCATTTTTACTTTAATGCCTGCTTTTGAAAGTCCTGTTGCAGTTATTCTTCCCTGGAACAGGGGCCGGGTTTCGGTTGCAATGACATATTCTATTTTGTGCCCTGCTTTTTTCAGGATTTCTTCCACTGTGTGCGAATGGCAGTGGGTAAAAACAACAGAGTGCGCAGGAATCAAATTTGCCCCGTATTCTGCAATTGTTTTCATTGCCTCTGACCTGTTTTTTTCGTAATCGGAAGCAGCCTTTATTGTTTCATGCCTGACTTCATCAAGGCTCTGGGAATGCATTGAAAAAGCTTTCAGGATTATTCTGACTGCTGTCCTGGCTTCAGGCTCTGTCGGCCTTGCGGAAATCAGCTCTTGCGCAGCTTTTTCTATTTCTCCCCTGAATTCAAGAATCGAGTGCGCTCTGCTTTTTTCAGCGCTTTTTTTCAATGCCTCTGCAACAGCCTTTCTTACAGCGCTTTTTCCCTGTATTTTCAATGAGCGAATTTTTTTCGCCGTGGCAATAATTTCCTTCTGCATAAAAAAGCCTTTTTTTTTTTAAACCCATTTTTTGCCGTTCCAGTGTTTTCCCCTGAATTCCCTGTCCCTGCGTTGTTTTGCAGTTCCCCTTCCTTCCGTATACCTGTCGTCATGGATTTCTTTTGTTGTCCCTATGGCCATTTCTCTGCCCAGTGTGCCTGCAACGCTGGGCTTTATTCTTCTGTTTTCAGTAAGCAAGCCCCTGCCTGTGAGACGCATCAGGCGTTTCTTTTTTTTCCCTGTTTCGGTTGCTTTGAGGAAAACCCTGTGCTCTGTTTTCTGGTTTCTCCTTTCGGGCGTTCTTGGCATTTAACCATCTCCGCAATATTACTGTTTTTCCTGTATTTATTTGTTGATATTCCTGAAAAGGAATTAAAAATTAGGGCTGGGTTATTTTGCAGGCAGGATTATGGCTGCGCCAAAAGAAGGGGG
>JAQTPU010000110.1 GCA_028712575.1 Candidatus Iainarchaeum sp. | reverse complement strand
GTTTTTGTGCACCCCTTCCTCGACGGCCGCGATGTTCCCGAAAAAAGCGCAAAAAAATATTTCGAGGAATTTGAAAAAAAATCAGGGGAAATAGGCGCGGGAAAAATAGCCACAATCTGCGGAAGGTATTATGCAATGGACCGCGATAAAAATTATGACAGGACCGAAAAGGCATACAGGCTGCTGACTCTTGGCGAAGGCTTCAAGGAAACAAGCCCGCTGCAGGCAATCGAGAATGCATATGCGCGCGGCGACAAGACGGATTATTACGTGCAGCCCATTGCAATGGCCGGCACTGACGGAAAGCCAGTTGCAACAATAAAAGACAAGGATTCCGTTATTTTCTGGAATTTCAGGAGCGACAGGACAAGGCAGCTCACTTACGCATTTACAAACGAAAACTTCACCGGATTCAAAAGGGAAAAAAAGCTTGACATTGCATTCGTCTGCATGAGCAGGTATGATGAAACGCTTGCCTTGCCTTTTGCTTTTGAACCGCAAAAAGTGGAAAAAAACCTCGGCTGGGTCCTGTCAGAGGCGGGCCTGAAACAATTGAGGATTGCGGAAACAGAAAAATACGCGCACGTAACCTTTTTTTTCAACAGCCAGGCAGAACAGCCCTTTCAGGGAGAGGACAGGATTCTCGTTCCAAGCCCAAAAGTTCCTTCCTACGATGAAAAACCCGAAATGTCCGCCTTTGAAATAACAGAAAAAGTGCTGCAGGAAATCGAAAAGCAGAACTACGATTTCATTGCAATCAACTTTGCAAACGGCGACCTTGTCGGGCATTCAGCAAGCCTTGAAGCGGGAATAAAGGCATGCGAAGCAGTTGACAAATGCCTTGGAAGGATAGTGGGCAAGGGCCTGGAAAAAAATTATGTTATTCTCATAACAGGAGACCACGGGAACATTGAAACAATGTTTTACCCAAACGGGGAGCCTAAGCCGAGCCACGGAACAAACCCAGTGCCGTTCTTCCTAATAAGCAACGACAAAAAACTGCGGAAAGCAAAACTGAAAAAAGGCGGCTTGTCGGATATTGCACCCACAATAATAGAATTAATGGGCCTGAAACAGCCGAAAGAAATGACGGGCAAAAGCCTTCTGAAGCGCTCATAAACTCGCTTTCAAAAGCCTGCCAAAAAGTGAATTTCTGCTTGGCAAAAATGCAGGTTTCTTTTTGCAGCTTACACTTCTTCTTTTCAAAAGAAAAAGAAGGGCAGTTTTAAATAATTGAAAGCCCTATTGAATAGGCATATGAGAGCATTAAACAAAAACGGCCAGTCAAGCCTGGATTTCATAATCGCAATTATTTTTGCAATCATTTTTTTCCAGTCATTTGTGCTTATAAGCGGCCAGGCAAGGGCAATGCAGGAAGACATTGCAATAAGGGCGCAGCTGAAGGGAATTGCAGCCAATGCCGCGGAAGCTGTTTCCGCAGCACAGGCACTGAACGAGCCGAATGCAAATTTTATAATAGAATATAAAACTCCAAAAGTGGCTTCTTTTACAAGGCCCAAAGCATGCACAATTACAATAACAACTGTTCCCGCACCTGGGCTTTCAACAGCCGGCGCAAAATTGGACACAGACCCCGCGGAAACAGCCGGCTTTGTTCTTCCTTCGGGAATAACAATCAACAATTCAGCCCCCTTGGAATGCGGGGAAACAATTACGATTGCAAAACCGTGATTTTATGAAAAAAGCCCAGATTCTTTCAATTGACCTTCTGATTGCATTAATTGCGGTTGTTTTCAGCATCGGCCTCCTCCTGCAGTACAGCGAAACAATGATTTATTCGCAGAAGGAAAAATACCTCCAAAACGAGCTTGAACGCGCGGGAAAAACAGCCTCAATGCTCCTGGTAAGCAACCCTGAAATAACATGCAGGCTTGTTGATTCCGGCGGAGCAACACTTGATTACATGCAGAACTGCATTGATTCAAGCGGAAATTACAGCAAGCTAAACATGCAGGCGCTTGGAATCCAGCCGGACAGATACGGATTCGCAGTATATTCCTCGGAAATAAAAATCTTTGGGGATGACTTCCCAAGCCCTGCGCCGGCCAATGTTTATTCGGAAAAACGGGTGGTTGCAGCAAGAAACAGCGGGAATCTCACAAAAGCGGATTTGGAAACCTGCATTGGAAATGTCACAGGGCAAACATGCGGAAACAAGCTGCTGAAGGAAGAGATGGTTATTTATGTATGGCGAAAATAAAACTGGAAAAGGGTTTGTTTTCAGCACTGACGCTGCCCTGGGCATAATTGTTGTCCTGATTGCAGCTGCGAGCATGACAATGCTTTATGCGCCCGATTCAAGCTGGCAGAAGATTTTCCAGTCAACAAGCCGGAGCATGGCTGACAGTGCAGTAGTTGGATTTTACATGAATAAGGTTCCTGCGGATATGGGCCTGGAAACGGAAATTCCCGCTGCTGTGAAACAGGGATACTGCGGAAGGATATACGATTACAATGCAGACAACGGCGCCCCTGGAATACAGTCCGCGCCTATGGACAGAAATTATTGCGGTGGCATATGAAGAAAGGGATTTTCAGCGGGCTTATTGCAGTGACTGCAATAATGCTTATCGGCGTAATAATGCTGACTTCAAGCGCAAACATAAAAAATTCCGGAAGCGAAAACATTGCCCAGGGAATCTGGGAAATAAAAAAAGAATGGAACAATGCCCGCTATCTGCTGGACAAGGCGACAACAGACGCCCTTGCAGACAGTGCAAATACAGGGCCATGCACATTCGCGCTTGATGCCGCAAAAGTACAGCACTATTACATGGATACGATAGCGCATATTCCCGGATGCACGCAGGCATTCACGGTTGCCGCAACAGCCCAGGCCGGGAATTACCAGGCAACAGGGACAATAACCTGCTCGAAAAAAATAAGCAATGATTTTTCAATAAAAAAATTTGAAAAGCCGGCTGTTTTTACAAAAACTGTTTCAGTGCAGAAAGACATGCCTGCGGCCGGCGACTGCACAGTCATAATAACAGACGCCCAGTCAGGGCTTGTTGAAATCAGCAGAGTAGTCTGATAATTAGCTTTTTTACTGAAAAAAACAAAAACAAATTAATACATTCAAGCCGGTTTCTAATTAGTGGTGAAAGTGAAAAAAACAATTATTGCAACAGCTGCAGCACTGCTTGCAGTTGCAATTGTGCTGATCGCTGTTCTCTATCCGGGCATTCTTTTCCATGAGACAACAGGCGAAATAAACGGCAGGGTTTCCTCAAAGCCTGAAAACCAGAATCTGAATGTAAAAGAGCTTGTAAACGCAATTTCCGAAACTGAAAATGCGCTTGTGGCAGTGCAGAAAACAGGCTAGCTATTGGTATTGCTTCCGCCTGCAAATAACGGTGCAACTGATCAAAAAGTGCCCAAGAACCATTGCTTCGACAATTCAAACAGGGTTTCGTGCTTGCCT
>JAQTPU010000109.1 GCA_028712575.1 Candidatus Iainarchaeum sp. | reverse complement strand
GAAAGCTTCTGCTTGAAGAGGAAACAGGCTTTGCCCCCCAAAACCCTTCGCATGTTTTTTTCAATGAAACAGTCGAGGAAGAGCTTCTTGACAGGGAAAACGCGCACCTGCTTGGAATTTCCCATTTGATGCGCAGCTCCCCAGACAAGTTGAGCAGGGGCCAGCAGAAGCTCCTTAGCATTGCCGTAGTAAAGCACAATTCAATAATGCTTCTTGACGAGCCGACTACCTGGCTTGACACTGAAAACAAGGCAATTGTTTATTCCTTTGTAAACAACAGCAAAGACACAATGGTTATTTCCACGCATGTCAGGAAACTGCTTGATTACTGCAACAGGGTTTTCATCATTGAAAAGGGGGTGCTGAAAGAATGTTCGAATACGGCAATAAATCGCTTTTTTCGCGCTCTTCCGAGGCAATGAAAATAATTGTCTTTGTGTTTTTCCTTCTGCTCGCTGTTTTCCTTGACTCTGTTGTTCCGCAGGCATTTGTTTTTGCAGTTCTCATTGTGCTTTTGCTGGTTTCTGGCTTCAGGAATTTTAAAGGCGTTTTTTTTGGATTGGCGCCTTTTTTGCTGCTTGCGGATTTCGGCTTCTGGTTTTTTTTAAGCGGCACTCCCATAGACCTTGCCCACCTGATTGTTGTTTCAAACCTGCGGATTTTCAATCTGGTAATGGCTGCTGCATTCTTTTTCTTTTCAACGGATGTTTTTGCATTGGTAAAATTGATGCGGAAATTAGGCCTGCCGGAAATAGTTTACCTGCCGCTGTTTGCACTGTTCCGCTTTCTGCCCGAATTGGAAAAGGATTTTTTTGAAATAAGGGACATCCAGAAATTGAGGAAAATAACGCCCGCACAGCCGGCCAAATACCTGAAATCCCTGCTGGTGCCCCTGTTTATTACTGCTTTGCAGAAATCAGACGAACTTGCAATTGCCTACCACTTGAGAAAAAAGCAGGGCAGGGTTTGATGGGATTGCGCAGGGAAAAACAGCAAAAACTGCAGATGCAGGGCATCTGCCTTTTGTTTATTAATGAAGGTATGCGAAATTAAAGCCCAGGCCGCTCCAATAGAACTGTTTGTTGTATCCGCCGTAATATGCGGGGTATGTGTAGTAAACCGGTGTGTAATATGCCCCGTATGGCTGCCAGCTCGAATAATAGCTGTAAGTCGAATATGGTGTGAAATTATAATTGTAGGTATATCCGTATCCCGGGCCGTAAGAGGCTCCGGAATAACCGTAATTGTAATAGCTGTTAGGGTATTCCATTGCGCCATAGCTTCCGCCCCAGTAATAGTAGGCCGAAACCTGGCTGCACAAAAAGATTGCTGCAATAGCCAAAAACAATGCTTTCATTTTCATAAAAAAACACTCCTTGAAAATCTCTCTTAAACTTGTATGGAAATTAAGGGTGATTATACAATTATGTGCCTAAGAAGTATATAAATGTAACGAATTAACCAAAATCAGTTAATTGGGGTTTTTTTTGTGTTTTAACTGGTTTTTGATGGAATTAGAGGAAGGCATCCGAAAGGATACCTTCGCTTTAAGAGAGTTGGTCGAACTTAGGCCAAGAATTGGGATAGGCTCACCAGACTAAGTTCTTTGGCATTATGGAAACCACAGAGGCCTCCATAATATAATATATACCATATCACCTAATATAAAAACCTTTGTTTTTGCAGCCTATAAATCGGCATTTTGGTTGGCCGCTAATGCTGGAGAATCCCTTTTCCATAACCCTGTTGTTTGGTGATTGTTAATCTTAAATATCTTTTCAGCCTAATTGGTTTGCCATGGGCACCCAGATAAGCGAGATTTTGGACAAGCAGGAAATAGGGCTTTCTTTCCTGAACGGCAGAAGAATTGGAATAGATTCCTTCAATATCCTTTACCAGTTTCTTTCAATCATCAGGGGTGCTGATGGAACTCCCCTGATGGATTCAAAAGGCAGGGTAACCTCCCATCTTACGGGCCTGCTTTACCGCACTGTCAACCTGCTTGAAGCAGGCGCTTTGCCTGTTTTTGTTTTTGACGGAAAACCCATTGAGCTGAAAAAAGAGACTTCGCGTGCGCGCAATGAAATCCGGACAAATGCGGAAAAAAAATTCAGGGAAGCAAGGGAAAAAGGCGAAACAGAGGAAGCGAGAAAATTTGCAATGCAGTCAACAAAGCTGACTTCTGAAATGGTTGAAGAGGCAAAAAAACTGATTGATTATTTGGGCCTGCCGATTGTCCAGGCTCCGAGCGATGGCGAAGCACAGGCCTCGCAGATGGTTGAAAAGGGCTTTTTGTATGGCTGTGTCTCACAGGACTTTGATTCCCTGCTTTTTGGCGCAAAGCGCCTGTTCAGGAATGTGGCTGTTTCAGGCAGGAGAAAAGCCCCTGGCAGGAATTATTATTACGACATAAAGCCCGAGCTTATTGAACTTGAAAAAAATTTGTCCCTGCTTGGAATCAACAGGCAGAAACTGGTCTGGATTGGAATTCTGGTAGGGACTGATTTCAACAAAAAGTTTCCCAAAATCGGGCCGAAAACAGCGCTTTCCCTTGTAAAAAAATTCGATTCTTTTGAAGGCATTATCAGGGAAACAAAATTTGAGCCGGATTTTGATTACAAGGAAATAGAACGGGTTTTCCTTAACCCGCAGTATTCTGAAAATTTCAAAATAGAATTCAGGCAATTGCAGCGCGAGAAAATTCTTTCTTTTTTGTGCGGCGAGCATGATTTCAGCAAAGAGCGCGTTGAATCTGCCTTAAAAAAGCTTGAGGCAAAAATTGATTTTTCCGCAAAGCAGAGCAGGTTAAGCAGCTGGAGCTAGCATTTCAATGGCACGAATACAAAACAGCATTTCCTTTCCTTTTCAACAAGCGCGCTGTTCTGCTTTTCCATCAAAACAATTTCCTGCGAATACAGGTTTCCAACAGGGGCCACTATTTTTCCGCCTTCCTTCAGCTGGCCTTCAAGCGCTTTTGGAATCCCTGTGCAGGCCGCGCTGATAAGAATCCTGTCAAAGGGCGCTTTTTCTTTCCAGCCTTTGCAGCCATTTCCAAGCAGCAATTCAATGTTTTTCCCGCTTTTTGCTTTTTTAAGGTTTTTTTCAGCCAGTGTTTTGAGCTCCGGCAATAATTCCATTCCAAACACTCTTCCTTTTGTGCCGACAATTTCTGAAAGAAGCGCGAGAACATAAGCGCTTCCAGCCCCGATTTCAAGGACATTCATTCCCATGCCGGCATCAAGAAGTTCGAGCATTATTGCAATTGTGCCCGGCTGGCTGATTGTCTGCCCATGCCCAATTGGAAAAGCATTGTCCTCATAGGCAAGTTTTTTGTGCTCTTTTGGAAAAAACGCCTCTCTTGGAACAGACAAAAAAGCCTTTTCAACCAAGGGGCTTTCCAGAACCCCGCTTTCGCACATTTTTTTTACAAGCAGCTTTCTTTTTTCACTAATCATC
>JAQTPU010000108.1 GCA_028712575.1 Candidatus Iainarchaeum sp. | reverse complement strand
AATTTTTATTGGGCAATAAGGGGGCGCAGCATGCGGAAATGACATCTTCAAAACTGCCAGTTCCCCCCGGATTCACTATTGCTACTGAAGCGTGCAAGGAATTTTATGCTTCGGGCAAAAAATGGCCAGCCGGCCTTAAAGAACAGGTAAAGGCGCAGATGAAAAAGCTTGAATCAAGAATGAGGAAAAAATTCGGCGATGACAGGAATCCGCTTCTTGTTTCAGTGCGCTCCGGCAGCTATGTCAGCATGCCGGGCATGATGGAAACAATACTCAACCTCGGCCTTAACGACAAGAGTGTTTTGGGCCTTGCAGTTAAAACAAAAAACAAGAGAATGGCTTTTGATTCCTACAGGCGCTTCATTACAATGTTCGGGGATGTTGTCCTGAACGTTAAGTTTTCTGATTTTGAAAAAATACTTGAGAATGCAAAGGAGACAAAAGGCGTAAAGTTCGACACGGAGTTGAGTGCGGAAGACCTTGAGGCCCTGATTCCAAAATACAAGAAGCTTGTAAGGGACACTATTGGAAAGGACTTTCCGCAGGACCCCTGGACGCAATTGGAAATGGCAATCAATGCTGTTTTTGATTCCTGGAACGGGGCAAGGGCGATTGCATACAGGAACATCAATAATTTGAGGCATGATGCCGGCACCGGAGTCAATGTCCAGTCAATGGTTTTCGGAAACATGGGCGAGACTTCAGGGACAGGAGTTTCTTTCACGAGAAACCCTGCTACGGGAAAAGCAGAGCATTATGGTGAATTTTTGGTTAATGCGCAGGGCGAGGATGTTGTTGCGGGAATAAGGACTCCCCTGCCTATTGATGGCATGAAAAAAATCTGGCCAAAGGTTTACTCTGAATTAATAAAAATTTATGAAAAACTTGAAAAGCATTACAGGGATGTCCAGGATTTTGAATTCACAATTGAAGAGGGAAAGCTTTACCTTCTCCAGACAAGGTCTGGAAAAAGGACTGCACAGGCGGCAGTGAAAATTGCTGTTGACATGCACAAGGAAGGGCTTATTTCAAAGGAAGAGGCAGTCCTTAGAGTAAAGCCTGAACAGCTTGATAAGTTGCTGCACAAGCAGCTTGACCCTGTTGCAGTAAAGGCAAAAAAAGTCATTGCAAAAGGGATTAATGCCTCTCCAGGTGCAGCAGTCGGAAAAGCTGTTTTTACAGCTGAAAAGGCAAAAGAGCTCCATGAACAGGACCCGTTAGTAAAGCTTGTTCTGGTGCGGTTGGAAACAAGCCCTGAAGACATTGAAGGAATGCATATTGCACAGGGAATTCTCACTGCAAGGGGCGGAGCCACTTGTCTTGGTGCAGACACCAAAGTTTTAACAGATAATGGCTTTTTTTCCTGCAAGCAGTTGTTTGAAGCGATTGAACAGGGCTTGAAGCCGAAGATTCTTTCTTTTGATTCTGCTTCAATGAAAACTGTTTGGAAGCCTATAATTGCCGCTGGAAAAAGAAAATCGGAAGCAATTGAAATCAATGTTTCGCAAAGCGGCCGTGCAAGGAACAATTCGCTTGTAATTACTCCTGACCACAAAATGGTGATTTTTGAAAACCGCGCCTTAATAAAAAAGCCATTGGAAAAAGTTCTCGATTCTAAAGAACTTGTTTCAATAATTGACAAAATTCCTTCTCCCGGCTCTTTGCACGACCCAAAGTATGCATACCTTGTTGGGGCTATCTTAACAGATGGTTATCTCCAGCTTTCAAACAGAAGAGGCAGGACTGTTTTTACGCAAAAAGGAACAAGCGAAAAACATGGCTTTATTAGCAAAGTGAATCTCTTTTTCTTTGAAAAATTCGGCGTTGCAATGAGGGAAAGAGTCAAGAGCTCTGTTTCAACCTATCAAGGCAGAGAGATTGTTGGTTCTGCTTTTGATTATGTTTGCTCACAGAAAGCGCCAACAGCAACTTTGCTTGAAACCAAGCAAAACCTTGTCAATTGGGTTTTCGATTTAGATGAACAATCGGCATTAAACTTCTTGGCCGGTGCAATCGATGGTGACGGAACGTTTTGCAATAACAGGCTGCAGATTTATGTTGGCAATGAAAACCTGCTTCAGGGCATTGTTGTTGCCTGCCTAAAGCTCGGAATTGTTCCGCAGGTAACGCAAAACCGCACTATTTGGAATGTCCAGATTGTTGAAAAAATGCAGGAAATTTGTTCTTACGCCGCAAGAGTAAAGCCAAAAACACAAAACAAGAAATATGAATCAAAGCTTTTTTCAACAAGGCAATTATTCGGCGACATTGCCAATGAAATTGATTTTACTGGCAGCCTAAAGCCGGCAATTAGAGAAAACAAGATGCTTGGCAAAGACAAAATAAGAAAATACGTTTTTTATCCAAGGTTGCAAGAAAAACCGAAATCAGAAATCAACAGGGCACTTGATTCTGATTTGCGCATGTACCGAGTGCAAAAAACAGCGGATGCGGGGACAATTGATGTCTATAATTTCGAGGTTGATTCTCCAAACGAACTGGACAAAAATTTCGTTGTTTTCAGCAAAAAAATGACGCCGATTTTAGTTTCAAATTCCCACGCCGCAGTTGTTGCGCGCGGAATGGGAAAGCCCTGTGTGTCAGGTGCGGACATTAATGTTGACGAGGAAAAAAGAGTGCTTTCCACAAAGGAAGGGGTTTCTCTGAATGAAGGCGACTGGCTTTCTCTGGACGGCGGTACAGGGGAGGTTTTTGAGGGGCAGGTGCCTTTGGTTGAGCCTGCAATGCACGGAGACTTCGCAATTTTAATGTCCTGGGCCGATTCCTTCAAAAGGCTGAAGATTAAGACTAATGCAGACACTCCGAAGGATGCCCAGGTAGCAAAAAATTTCGGTGCGGAAGGAATTGGATTATGCAGGACAGAGCACATGTTTTTTGAAGGCGAAAGGATTAAATCAATGAGAAAAATGATTGTTGCAGAAACCCTGCCTGAAAGGGAAAAAGCATTGGCAGACCTTCTGCCGTACCAGAAAGAGGATTTTAAGGGGCTGTTTAAGATAATGGAAAGCCTGCCAGTAATAATAAGGTTTTTGGATCCTCCTTTGCACGAATTCCTGCCCAAAGAGGAAAAAGACATAAAGGAAATTTCCGGAGAGCTTGGAATTTCCCCTGAAAAACTGAAGAACATTATTGATTCACTGCACGAATTCAACCCAATGCTCGGCTTCAGGGGATGCAGGTTAGGCGTTAAGTATCCTGAAATCACTTCAATGCAGGCAAAGGCTGTTTTCCTTGCAGCGCTTGAATGCATAAAGGAAGGGACAAAGCCGATTGCATGGATTGAAATTCCGATTGTTGGAAGCATAAAAGAATTCCTTTTAATGAAAGACCTTGTTGAAAAAGAGGCAGTTGCAACAGGCGCAAAAGGGAAGGTGCATTACAAAATCGGCACAATGATTGAAGTGCCAAGGGCATGCATGGTTGCAGACCAGCTTGCAAAA